>CADEFY010000371.1 GCA_902826705.1 uncultured bacterium | reverse complement strand
GCCGGTGGCACGCGGCGGCGCATCGAGCGTGGACAACCTGCGACTGCGCTGCCGGACGCACAACCAGCACGCGGCCGAGCGCACGTTCGGCGCGGGGTTCATGGAGGAAAGGCGGCAGCGCGTGCCCACGCGCACATCCAAGCCCAAGCCCGGAGCCCTCGCGCCCGAACAGACCGAGGTGATCCCGTTCCTGCGAAAGCTCGGGTTCCGTTCGACCGAGGCCCGCACCGGCGCCGCGGCGTGCGCGCATCTGATCGCCGCCTCGCTCGACGTGCGCGTGCGGCACGCGATCTCGATCCTCGCGCCGCCGCATGCGCGGAAGGTGGCGCCGGCGGCGACCGGCTGAACTCGCAGATGACGGCACCATGCTGGCCCCGCCGTGGCAGCGCCGCTACAGTCCACGCCTCACTCGCCGCATCCCCAGGAGAGTCCTCGCATGACCGCCGCCTCGCGTTCGTCTGGCCCCAGCGTCATGGGCCGGATGCGCACCTATCTGCTCACCGGCCTCGCGGTGCTCGCGCCCTCGGCGATCACGCTGTGGGTGCTCTACCGCCTGCTCAACTGGGTGGACAACCTGCTCGGGCGCTATCTGCGGTTCGAGGCGCTCGACTATCACCGGATCCCCGGGCTCGGCCTCGTCGCCACGCTGCTGCTGCTCATGATCGTCGGGTTCGTCGCGGCCCGGCTCGGTCAGGGGCCGCTCGCGCGGTTCTGGGATCGGTTGCTGCTCCGCATCCCCGGAGTGGGCATCGTGTATGGATCCACCAAGTCGCTGGGCGAGGCGTTCCTCTCGCAGAAGGAGGAGACGTTCCGCAAGGTGGTGCTGATCCAGTGGCCGCATCCCGGCGTGTGGCGCGTGGGGTTCCTCACGGGGCATGTCGCGCCTGAGCTCAAGTCGCGCCTCGGGGAGGACGTGTCCTGCGTGTTCGTGCCGCACACTCCCAACCCGGCCTCGGGATTCGTGCACTACGTGCCCAAGAAGGACCTGGTCATGCTCGACTGGCAGGTCGAGGACGGACTCAAGGTGGTGGTCTCGGGCGGGGTGGTGCAGCCCGGCATGACGCCGCCCGGCGAGTCACCGCCGCCGCGGGGCTGAGCCCGCGATGGCGATCCTCACCACCGAGGGCGTCGTGCTCAAGGTGCATGCGCTCGGCGACACGAGCCGCATCGTGGTGGTGTACACGCGCGACCTGGGGCTGCGGAAGTTCGTCGCCAAGGGTGCCCGCAAGACGCCGAGCCGGTTCGGATTCGCGCTCGAGCCACTCTCGCGCTCCACGTTCGTGTTCTATCAGAAGCCCGATCGCGACCTGCACCTGCTGTCCAAGGCCGAGGTCCTCGACCCGCTCGGCAGCCGGCTCGCCGACCTCACGCGCCTCGCGCACGCGCAGGCCGCGCTGGAGCTGGTGGACCGGCTGGTCTGGGGCGAGGAACCGCACGCCGGGCTCTACGACCTGCTGGTGCGCACACTCGCCGGCTGCGCCGAGGCGAGCGTCGCCGCGCTGCCCGCGGTGACGCTCGCGTTCCAACTGCAACTCGCGTCCGAGCTGGGGTATCGTCCCCGGCTCGACCGATGCGCGGTGGACGGCCGTCCCGTCTCGCAGCGGCGCGCGTTCTCGCCCCAGCGCGGCGGGCTGCTGTGCGATGCCTGCGCCACGCGCGAGGGCGGCTTCGTGGCGCTCACGCCCGAGGCGCTCGCCTCGTTCTCGCTGCTGCTGTCGCGGCCGGTGGCCGAGGCAGGCGAGTACATCGAGCTGCCGCGCAGCACCGAACTGCTGCGCGTGGTCGAGGACTTCTTCCGTCTGCACTTCCAGCGCTTCCGGGGGCTCCGGTCCCTCGACGTGCTCCGGTCGCTCGAGGAGCGGCCCAACCCAGGAGAGCCGAGTTGAGCGGTCCGGATCCCAAGCAGTCGCTGCAGGGCATGATCCTCGCGCTGGAGCAGTTCTGGGCCGAGCGCGGCTGCGTGATCCAGCAGCCCTATCCCTCCGAAGTGGGGGCGGGCACGTTCAACCCCGCCACGTTCCTCCGCGCGCTGGGCCCCGAGCCATGGCGCGTGGCGTTCGTGGAGCCGTCGCGCCGCCCCAAGGACGGCCGCTACGGCGAGAACCCCAACCGCTTCCAGCAGTTCTTCCAGTACCAGGTGCTGCTCAAGCCCGCGCCCGGCGACGTGGTGCAGCAGTACTTCCAGTCGCTCGAGGCGATCGGGTTCGATCTCACCGCGCACGATGCGCGCCTGATCGAGGATGACTGGGAGTCGCCGACGCTCGGCGCGGCGGGCCTCGGCTGGCAGGTGCTCATGGACGGCACCGAGATCTCGCAGTTCACCTACTTCCAGCAGTGCGGCGGGCTCGAGCTGCCGGTCGTCTCGGCCGAGCTCACCTACGGCCTCGACCGCATCGGCATGATGCTGCAGGGCCGCGGCCGCGTGCAGGACCTGATGTGGGCGCCCGGCGTGACGTGGGGCGACCTGTGGGTGCGCAACGAGTGGGAGTGGTCGCACTACAACTTCGAGCAGGCGCCGGTGAAGGATCTGTTCGAGATGTTCCGCATCTGGGAGTCCGAGGCGGGGCGGCTGCTCGACCTGAAGCTGGTGGCTCCCGGCTACGACGCGGTCATCAAGTGCTCGCACCTGTTCAACCTGCTCGATGCCCGCGGCGCGATCTCGGTGAGCGAGCGCGTGGGATACATCGGCCGCGTGCGCGCGATCGCGCGCAAGGCGGCGCCGGCGTATCACCACCTGCGAGCCGAACTCTGCTACCCGCC
>CADEFY010000370.1 GCA_902826705.1 uncultured bacterium | reverse complement strand
CCGGCTGGTGCAGGGCTCGACCATCAAGACGATCACCGTGGACCCGGCTGCCAACACCACCACGATCCAAGTGGGCTCTGGAACGCCGACGGTCTACACCGGTACTCCGCGCGGCATCGCCTACGTGAATGGCGGTATCAGTGACCTGCGAGGACCCGACCGCGTGAGCGGCTCGCCGCCGCCCGCGCTGGCCACGGGGACCAAGTTGCTGATCACGAGCACGGACGACGTCGTCATCCAGCGAGATATCACGATGGATGACTACAATGCTGCCACGAACGTCCTCGGCATCTACTCCACCGCGGGCAGTGTTCGTATCGGGACGAGCGCACCGGCGGACTGCAACCTCGACGCCTATGTCATGGCCACTGGAAGCTCGGGTGAGTTCAAGGTCGACAACTACAGCACTGGCTCACCGCGTGGCACGTTCCACCTGCGGGGTGGTGTCGTGGCCAGCTACTACGGCGCGTTCTTCACGTTCTACACCAACGGCACTCTCAAGACCGGCTACGCGCGCGACTTCCGCTACGACCGTCGCGGTCTCGTGCCGCCCTACTACCCGACCACGACGCGCTTCAACGCCAACATCCCGTCGGCCCGCACGCTGGCCTGGAAGGAGATCTGAGCATGTCGGACACCTCGTCGAACGGCGGCAGCCGCTGGTTCATGATCGGAGCCCTCGCGGTCATGGTGCTGGGGCTCGCGTGGTCGGGCTGGCAGTGGAGTCAGTCCAAGAAGGCCGCGGCTTCGCCGGCGCCCAACGCACCGGCCGCAGCGCCTGGCGCGACGCCCAGCACGGACCCGGCCGGCGGCGAGCCCGCGGCGCCGGCGCCCAGCGAGGCGCCCGGGGCCAAGAACGAGGTGCTGATCGGCTGACGCCGAGCGGACGCGCGAACCAGGGACCCGGTTCCCCTCGCGGGAGCCGGGTCCGCTCGCGTCAGCGGGGCATGCGGCTCCGCGAGAGCACCAGTCCCACGAGCGCGAGGCTCCAGCTGCCGAGGCACTTGAACGCCTCCTCGCACGCTCCCACCCACTGCTGCGTGTCGTGCGAGAGCGCGTCCCAAGGCAGCGCGTCGAATGCCTGCGACACGACGAAACACGCCACGGCGATGAGCGCGGGCAGCAGTGCGTCGCGCAGCTCGAGAAGGCGATGCCGCAGGCGCCAGACCAGCGCCAGTGCGATGAGCGCGTAGAGGCCGAAGACGAGCACGTCATGATCGAACCCCAGGAGACGCGGCACCCCCCGGCGATCGAGCACATGACTGATCGCCTCGTGGAACTGCGCCACTTCGTCGAAGGCGAGCACCACTCCGAGCGATCCGGCCGCGACCCAGGCCAGTCGTTCCTGCCAGTCCCGCGCGTCATGGCTCTGCTCGAACAGCGACCATCCGAACGCCATGAGGCAGAAGCCGCTCGCGAGCGACATGAGCCCGCGGAAGCGCCCGCCTCCGTCGCGGAAGTCCACGTAGTAGTGCAGGCCGTCGCCGGCGATCGCGGCCACCAGGCAGACGAACACGCCGCCGATGTAGGCGGGCAGCAGCAGGGCGCGGTGCCGGCGCCATGCGTCGGCGAAGACGGCGGTCGGACTCGGCGTCGCCATGCTCGGTCCTCCTCGTGCTGCGGTCACGCGTTCGACAGTGCCGGGAGCAGGGCTCGAACCTGCACGGGCTTGCGCCCCGCGGATTTTAAGTCCGCTGCGTCTGCCAGTTCCGCCATCCCGGCTGCTGCGCCTGAGACAGGACGCCCGGGCCTCTCGCATCGAGGGGCCCGGGCGTCGGGAGCGTGTTCGGACTCAGTGCCCGTGGCCGCTCGCGGGCGATAAGGCGTCGACGACCATGACGCAGGGGTACTTCGTGAGGAAGCCCTGCACCTGCCAGCCGAAGAGCCCGAGGAACCCGAGCGTGACGCCGATCTCGGGCAGTCCGACCCACACCACGTCGGGGTTGAGCGAGGGCATGACCAGCACGTGCCGCTCCACCCAGATGCCGACGAGCGCGATCAGGCAGAAGGTCATGAGCAGGAGCGGGTTCGTCTTGGACGTCTTGTTCAGCATGCCGAGGAACGGGATCACGAACACCAGCGTGAACGCCAGGAAGCCCAGCCCGCGCCACGGCTCCTCGAAGCGCAGGAACACCCACCACGTCTCCTCGGGCATGTTGGCGTACCAGATCGGCAGGTACTGCGACCAGAAGAGGTAGGCCCAGAACACACACCAGGCGAAGATCACCTTGCCGATGTCCCAGAACATGTTGGTGGTGATGTAGGACTCGAGTCGGTACTTGGTGCGCACCTGCGTCGCGAGGAACGCGATCGTCGCAGCGCCGCAGATGAACGCGCCGGCGTACACCCACCAGCCGAACAGTCCGCTCACCCAGTTGGGCGTGAGCGCCATGATGAAGTCCCAGCCGAACACCGTGAACAACACCACGAAGAGCAGCGCGAGCTGCGGCGCGAGGTGCGCGGTGTGATGGCGGTAGGCGTCGGCCTCGGCCTGGTCGCCCTTCCAGCCGCCGGCGATCTTCGCGTGATCGGCCTTGAGCACGGCGGGCACGAACGGCTCGAGGAGGTGCAGATCGCGCCGAAGCGAGAGGTGCACCTGGCGGCGTGCGAGCCACCAGAAGAGCGCGAGACCGCCGAGCGTGCGGATGAAGAGGAACGGCACGTTGAGGAACGGCGCCTGGCGCGGCTCGACGTGCCGGGTCCACGGCAGGTAGGTCCAGATGCCCGCCACGAGCAGCACGGCCATGGTGGCGATGCCCACGGGCAGG
>CADEFY010000369.1 GCA_902826705.1 uncultured bacterium | reverse complement strand
AGCGAGTCCGGCGGCGAGTGCGGCCACCTTCTTCTCGGATCGCGCCAGCTCCTCGATGTCGAGCACGATCGTCAGCTCGCGCGGCGTGAACATCGACACGCCGTGGTAGGCGTTCAGCATGGCGTCCACGTCGTCCTCGCCCGGCCTCAGCACGCGCGCCTGCGCCGCTTCGGGCACCGCGCGCGCCCACGCCAGGCGCAGCTCGGCGAGGAACGCCGCCTTCAGCGCCTCCTCGGGGCCCTCCACGTAGAGCGTGCCGGGGAACTCGCCGGCGCGCGCCCGCGCGAGCAGCGCCAGTCCATCGCCCGGTGGCACGGCGCGCGGCGCAGCGGCGCGCGGGCGCGCCGCTGCGCTCGCCGCGGGATCACCAGCCTTCGACGCTCCGGCTGAGGACTTCCTCGGCGATCTTGAGGATGGCTTCCTTGCGTCCATCGAGTTCGGTCCTCGCGGTCTGACCCGGCACGTCCTGCACGTAGTAGTTGGCGGACTTGATCAGCTCGTCCGACCACAGTTCGCGGTTCTTGACCTGGTCCTTGAACGTGATCTGAACGCCGATCGTGACGCGGTACTCCTGCGCCTGCGCCGAGTTGCTGAACCCGAACACCGAGTTCTTGTACTGGGTCACCCGGCCGCGCACCACGGCGTTGGCGCTGCGCTCATCGACGATGCGCAGGCGGTTGTCCTGCACCAGCCGGTCGATCACGGCCTGGGTGATCGTCTGCTCGAGCGTGTACTCACTCGTACTGTTCTCGAACGTCGGCACGGCCACGGTCTTGAGGTGTCCCGGCAGCGTGGCGTTGCTCGTCGTGTAGCCGCAGCCCGCGATCCCGGTGCTCGCGAGGACCGCGAACAGGGCGAGGGCTGCGGGCCGCCAGGGGGCCGGCATGCGAGGGCGTGCGTCGGGCATGCGGCGTTGGTAGCACGCGCCGCATGGCCGGGCAAGGCGGCTCGCGCCGCCCCGCCCAACCCTTCTCCGTATCGCGCCCGCCGGCCGTGGCCGGGCGGTCTCAGGCCGCCGAGGACCGTGGCGGCGAGGCCTCGCGTGCCGCCGCCTCCTGCGCCTCCTCCGCCGACTGGATCTCGTAGAGCTTCATCCGGTAGCGCAGCTTGTCGCGCTTGAGGTTCAGCATCTCGGCGGTCTTGCTCTGGTTCCACTTGGTCGCGTGCGACGCGCGCAGGATGAGCGCGCGTTCGATCTCCTCGAGGATCGCCTCGAACGCGATGCCCTCGGGCCCGATCGGGCCCGTGACCGCCTCATCCACCCGCTGTCCCAGCGACGCCTCCGCGCTCGAACGGCCGCGCGAGGCGAGCTTGAGGTGCTGCGCCTCCAGCCGTTCGCCGCTCTCCAGCAGCACCGTGCGCTCCATGAGGTTCTTGAGCTCGCGGATGTTGCCGGGCCACGGGTAGTCGGTGAGCAGCCGCTCCGCCGAGGGGCCGACGTCCTTGAAGCCCTTCTTGAACTGCTTGGCGAAGCGCTCCATGAACAGCCGCGCCAGCGGCAGCACGTCCTCACGCCGCTCGCGCAGGGGCGGCACGAACAGCGGCACGACCTTGAGGCGGTAGTAGAGATCCTCGCGGAACGAGCCCTCGCGCACCATCTTCTCGAGGTCCTGGTTGGTGGCCGAGATGATGCGCACGTTGACGCTCATGTCCTTGGTGCCGCCCACGCGGCGCAGCGTGCGGCGCTCGAGCACGCGCAGCAGCTTGACCTGCAACATGGGCGACATCTCGCCGATCTCGTCCAGGAACAGCGTGCCGCCGTGCGCCAGCTCCATCAGGCCCTGCTTCTGGGTGCGCGCATCCGTGAACGCGCCCTTCTCGTGGCCGAACAGCTCGCTCTCCAGCAGTTCGCTCGGGATCGCCGCGCAATTGATCTCGACGAACGGCATCGCGTGACGCGCGCTCATGCGATGGATCAGGTTGGCGAAGTACTCCTTGCCCGTGCCGCTCTCGCCCTCGATCAGCACGCTGGTCGTGTCGCCACGCGCCACCTGCTCGGCGATCGCGTACGCCTCCTGCATCGACGGGGCGCTCGAGTGCAGGTAGTCCTCGTCGGCGAACGCCTGGTGCCGCAGCCGGCGCAGCTCGAGCCAGATCTTCTGGGACTCCAGTGCCCGATTGGCGATCGCGATCAGCTCCTCGTGCTGGAACGGCTTCTTCAGGAACCAGAACGCGCCAGCGCTCATCGCCTCGACGGCGGTCTCGAGCTCGCCGAACGCGGTCATGAGCACGATCGACACCTCCGGCTGCAGGCGCTTGATCTCGCGCAGCAGCTCGATCCCGGTGCCATCGGGAAGCTTCAGGTCGAGGAACGCCATGTCGGGCATGTCGCGCTCGATCGCGGCCCGTGCCTCGCGGACGGACCCGGCGGTCTGCACCGTGTGCCCCTCGTCCTCGAGGGCCTTCGCCACGAAGTGGCGGATGGAGTCCTGATCGTCGACGACCAGGATATGGGCCTTGCTCATCGCGTGCCTCCATGGTGAGCGAGGGGCAGTTCCACCGTGAAGGTGGCCCCCCGCCCGGGTGTGCTGTGGACCGTCAGGCTCCCGCCGTGGCGCTTGACGATGTCGTGCGTGATGTAGAGCCCGAGACCGGTCCCTCCGGGCTTGGTGGTGAAGAAGGGTTCGAACAACGTGCGACAGGTCTCGGCGTCGATGCCCTCGCCCTCGTCGTGCACGCGGGCGACCACCGAAGGGCCCGTGGGCCGCTTGTCCGTGGCCAGCGCCAGTTCGACGCGGATCGCACCGCCTTCCGGGGATGCCTCCGCGGCGTT
>CADEFY010000368.1 GCA_902826705.1 uncultured bacterium | reverse complement strand
GCCACCGAGGTGGACACCATCCTCACCGCCACCGAGGAGGAGGCGCTGCTGCTGGAGTCCACGCTGATCCGCCAGCACCGCCCCCACTACAACGTCCTGCTCAAGGACGACAAGAGCTTCCCGTTCGTCAAGCTCTCGCTCCAGGACGAGTTCCCGCGCGTCACGGTCACCCGCCGCGTCCGGGACGACGGCGCCCGCTACCTGGGCCCGTTCACCGACGTGCGTGCGCTGCGCCGCACACTGCGGGACCTGCGCCGCGTGTTCCCGGTGCGCACCTGCTCGGACTTCGAGGACCACCGTCGCGAAGACCGGCCGTGCCTCTACTTCCACATCAAGCGCTGCGCCGGTCCGTGCTACTCGCGAGCGCGCGTCGATGCGGCGGCATATCGCCGCATGGTGGAGCACCTGGGCATGGTGCTGGCCGGCCGGGACGGCGAACTGGTCGCGCGGCTGCGCCTCGAGATGGAGCAGGCGGCCGCGGCGCGACGCTACGAGCTCGCCGCCCAGCGCCGCGACCAGGTGCAGTTGCTGCAGAGCGTGCAGGTGCCGCAGACCATGGTCAGCGGCGATGCGCGCTCGACCGACGTGCTGGGGGTGGCGCGGCACGGCAGCCGCGCGGCGATCGCCACGGTGCTCGTCCGCGAGGGGCGCGTCATCGGCAAGGAGACGCGCATCCTCGAGCGCGCCGAGGGACTCGATGAGGCCGCGGTGATCGAGGCGTGGGTCACGCAGCATGCGCTGGCGCAACGCGACCTGCCGCGACGCATCCTGGTCAGCGCGCTGCCCGGCTCGCACACCGCGCTCGCCGAGGCGCTGTCGCGCCGCGCCGGCCGCCGCGTGGAGATGCGCGCGCCGGCGCGCGGGCGCGCGCTGCGGTTGGTGCGCATCGCCGAGCGCAATGCCGCGCAGGCGCTGGAGCAGTCGCAGGCGCGGGCGACGGGCGGCAAGGCGCGCTACTCGGTGGCCAGTCAGGAACTGCAGCGCGTGCTCGCGCTGCCCTCGCCGCCGCACCTCATGGTGTGCTTCGACATCTCCAACTCGGGCGCGGACAGCGCGGTGGCGGCGGTGGTGGCGTCGGAGGACGGCCGCGCGCGGCGATCGCTCTACCGCCGCATGCGCATGCGCACGCCGGGACCCGACGACTTCGCCATGATCGGCGAGGCGGTGGGGCGTTACTGGCTGCGCGTCGCGTCAGGCGCGCGCGGCGCTGGCGCCGGTCGCCACGCGGCCGGTGGCGCTGATCGGGCTGGCCAAGCGCGAGGAGCTGATCGTCCGCGAGGGCCTGCCCGACCTGCGGCTCGCACGCCGCTCGCAGGCACTGCGCGCACTGCAGCGCCTGCGCGACGAGGCGCACCGCTTCGGCCTCGACTACCACCGCTCGCTGCGCTCGCGCGCCCGCATCGGCAGCACGCTCGACGCCGTGCCGGGAGTGGGGCCCACGCGCCGCGCCGCGAGGCTCAAGGCGTTGGGCTCCGTCGAGGCGCTGCGTGCGGCGAGCGCCGCCGACATCGCCGAGCGTGCGGGCGTGCCCCGCGCGCTGGCCGACCGCGTGCACGAGCACCTCGCGCGCCGCGAGGGGGCCGCGTGAGCCGCGTCGCGGCGCCGCCCGGTGCGGTCTTGTTGGCCGCGGGCTCCCGCGAGCTCGATCTCGAGCATGCGCACGACGTCCGCCGACCGGTCCTGGGACTTGTAGCGCTCCTTGAGCAGCGTCGCGGCGCGGTGGCGAACGCTGACCTTACGGGCGCGGCGCGACGGCGGGGGTTGGCTGGCCCGCCGCGGCGGGGGTGAGGATGCCCCGCTGGGCAGGTAGCTCGGACGTTCCGAGCGCGGCGCATCGGAGGGCACCGGCTCGGGCATCACCACCAGGCGCTCGAGGAGGGCGAATGCCGCCGCGGACTCGGGATCCTCCGCGAGCACGCGTTCGATGGATTCGTACGCGAGGTGCGGCTCGCCGAGCCCGTCCATGTAGAGGGTCGCAATGCGCAGGCGAAGCGTCTTGGCCGTCGCCGCATCGGCGGAAGCGAGAGAGGCCGTCAACAGATCGATGAGGGGACCGTGGCGTCCGAGCCGCTCGTAGAGCCGTTCGAGCGATGCGGCGACACGCGCGTCGCTCGGCCGCAAGACGAGGAGCGCCGCGAAGTAGTCGATGGCGCGATCCGCGTCTCCCGCGAAGTCCTTGGCGGTGAGCGCGGCGTCCTCGAGAAGCTCTTCTCGAGCATCGGAATCGGTGACGCTCGCGAGCACCCGGTCGTAGAGGAAGAACAGGTCGTCCCAGCGCTCCGCGGCGTTGTAGGCGAGCTTCAACCGTTCGAAGGCCCACGTCGCGAGCGGCGCCACTTCCAGGATTCGCCGCAACATCAGGGCGACGACCTCGGGATCGTCGAACCACTCCTCGTGGTATTCGACTCCGCGCCGCCCCACGATCTCCACGACCTCCGGCGACATGCGGACCACGCCGGGTGCGAGCGGAACGGGCTCGAGGGTGTCGTCGTCGGGCGAACGATCGGGGGCCTGCTCCTCGAGCAGCCGCCGGTAAGCGTCGGCGACTTGATCGGGCTTGGACACCTCCCGCCCGAGTCGCTCGGCCCGCTCCCACAACGCCTCCTCTTCGGGGAGCTCGCGCACCGCCCGGAGGGCGACGGCGAGGGCCGCCGCGGGGTCGGCCTGGCGGTTGGCGAGCGACAGCTCGAACCAGCGTCGCCTCGCCGCGCGCAGCTCCGGGACATCGGCGGGCGTGCTGATCAGGAGGTCGAGGAGCTTGTCGGCGAGCGCACGATCATCGGCCGCTTCGAGCGCCCGTTCGATG
>CADEFY010000367.1 GCA_902826705.1 uncultured bacterium | reverse complement strand
ACCCCAGTACGAGGCCGGGCTCACCGGCCAGCGTCTGCACCGGGATCGAGTCGAGCGGCGGCGTGATCGAGCGACCGATCGTGGTGACCGAACGCTCCTCGCTCAGCGAGACGCCCTTGAGCACGACCCCCTCGGAGAGGCCGTCGTGGAAGACCATGGCCTTGGCGTACACGAACGGAGAGGCGCCTGCCACGCCGGGCTCGCGCATGAGCTTCGCGGCGAGTGCGTCGCCATCGGCGATGCCACCGGTCTGCTGTCCGAGCAGGACCACATGCGCGTCGGTGCCGGCGATACGGCTCTGGATCTCGCCCTCGAACCCGTTCATCACCGACATCACGGTGAGCAGCGCGCACACGCCCACCGCGACTCCGAGGACCGAGAAGCCCGCGAGCAGCGTGAGGAACCCACTCCGCGGCCGGCGACGGACGTAGCGCGCCGCGATCCACAGGGGGAGGTTCACCGACCCTCGGCCCCCTCCTCCGCCGGTTCCGCCACGTCATCAGGAGTCGGACGACCCTCCTCGGGGCGGAGCTGCGGGAAGAGGATGACATCGCGGATCGAGCGCGAGCCGGTCGCGAGCATCACCAGGCGGTCGATGCCGATCCCGACACCGCCCGTGGGCGGCATGCCGTACTCGAGCGCGCGCAGGTAGTCCTCATCGAGCGGCTGGGCCTCCTCATCGCCGCGGGCGCGGGCGGCGCCCTGAGCCTCGAATGCCGCGCGCTGGGCATCGGGATCGTTCTGCTCGCTGAACGCATTGGCCAGTTCCATGCCGGCGGCGAACAGTTCGAAGCGCTCCACGACGCGCGGATCGCGCCGACTCACACGCGCGAGCGGAGAGGTCTCGGCCGGGAAGTCGATGAGGAACGTGGCGTCCTGGAGCTCGGGCTGCACGAGTTCGGAGAACAACTCGTCGAGCAGCCCGCCCGCTCCCGTGCCGGGGCGTGCCGCGAGCCCGCGCGCGCGGCACAGCCGAGCGAGTTGGGCCTCATCGAGCGCGTGTACGGACTCGCCCACCTTCTCGCTGACTGCATCGAGCATGGAGACCCGCCGCCAGGGCGGCGTGAAGTCGAGCGTGCGGCCCTCGTGCGGCACGTGCAGCGTGCCGAGGGCCGCCTGCAGGACCTCGCTCACCAACTGCTCCGTGAGCGCCATCATGTCCTCGACGTCGGCGAACGCCTGATAGAACTCGAGCAGCGTGAACTCGGGGTTGTGCGAGCGGTCCATGCCCTCGTTGCGGAAGTCGCGTGCGAACTCGTAGACGCGGTCGAGCCCGCCCACGATGAGCCGCTTGAGGTAGAGCTCGTTGGAGACGCGCAGGTACAGGTCCACATCGAGCGCGTTGTGGCGGGTGACGAACGGCCGCGCGAACGCGCCGCCATAGAGCGGCTGCAGCACCGGCGTCTCGACTTCGAGGTAGCCGCGGCCGTCGAGGAACCGCCGGATCGCACTCACGAGCCTGGCCCGGCGTCGGAACGTCTCGCGCACGTCGAGGTTCACGAACAGGTCGGCATAGCGCTGGCGGAAGCGCGTCTCGGGATCGGTCAGCCCATGCCACTTCTCCGGCAGCGGGCGGATGCCCTTGGCGAGCAGCTCCACCTGGTCCGCACGCACCGAGATCTCGCCCGAACGGGTGCGGAACAGCGGCCCTTCGATGCCCACCCAGTCGCCGACCTCGAGCAGTTCGTAGCGGCGGAAGTGATCGCCCATCACGTCGGACTTGAAGTAGACCTGGATGCGCCCCGTCGGGTCCAGGACATGCGCGAAGCCGGCCTTGCCGTGGCCGCGCATCGTCATGATGCGCCCGGCGATGCGGACCCGCTCGCCGAACTCCTGCGTCACCGCGTCGCCCCGCGCCAGCAGCGCGTCGGCGTGGTGGGTGACCTCGTAGCGATAGGCGTAGGGCTCACATCCGATCGCCCGCCACTGGGCGATCTTGGCGCGGCGCTGTTCCATCAGCTGCGTCAAAGACACGAGGGCCCTTCCTGTCGAGCGACCCCCCCAGCGGGGATCGACCCGCGACTCTAGGGAGCGGCGAGGAAGGCGGTCAAGCGCGAGCGGTCAACGTCCCGCTCCGGTCACCGTGCGCAGGTCCTCGAGCGAGAGTTTGTGCGTCGTCGGATCCACGGGCACGGGGTAGCGCCCGGTGAAGCAGGCGCGACAGAACCGCTGCGGGTCGCGCTCGGCGCTGGCGAGTCCGTCCGGCGAGAGATACCCGAGCGTCTCGACGCCGAGGTACTGACGGATCTCCTCCACCGACCGCGTGCCGCCGATCAGCTCGCGCCGGCTGGGCGTGTCGATGCCGTAGAAGCACGGATGCGTCACCGGTGGGGATCCGACGCGGAAGTGCACCTCACTCGCACCGGCACCGCGCAGCAGCCGCACGAGCTTGCGGCTCGTGGTGCCACGCACGATCGAGTCATCGACCACCACGACACGCCGCCCCGCGAGGATCTCGCGGACCGGGTTGAACTTGACCCGAACGCCGAAGTCGCGCCCCTTCTGCTGCGGCTGGATGAACGTGCGACCCACGTAGTGGTTGCGGATCAGCCCCAGCTCGTAGGGCAGTCCGCTCTTCTCGGCGAACCCCAGCGCGATCGAGTTGCTCGAGTCCGGCACCGAGATCACCACGTCGGCGTCCGCCGGGTGCTCGAGCGCGAGCGCGTGACCGAGTCGGCGGCGCACGCGGTCGACCGTGTCGCCGAACACCTGACTGTCGGGGCGCGAGAAGTAGATGTGTTCGAAGATGCAGTGCTGGGCGGGCTGTGCGGCAGGGAGCGCCTGACGGGCCCGCAAGCCGTGACTGTCGAGCGCCACCAGCTCACCCGG
>CADEFY010000366.1 GCA_902826705.1 uncultured bacterium | reverse complement strand
GTCGTTCGCTCGTACTGCCCTCTCATCGTCTGGCCATCGCGCAGCATGCTGCCGCTCATCGCGCGGCGCCCACGCTCACCGAAACCATTCTGTGGCAAGCCCTGTCGGGCTCCAAGCTCGGGGTGGGGTTTCGGCGCCAGGTGCCCATTGGTCGGTACATCGCAGATTTCGTGGCCACATCTCGCAAGCTCGTCGTTGAGTTCGACGGCGGGGTGCACACAACGCCGGCACGCCGACGCGCTGACGCGCGGCGCGACCGCTACCTGGCAGGGCTGGGGTATCGGGTCGTCAGGCTGCCGGCAGCCATGGTGCAGCACCAGCTCGCTGACGCGGTGGCGCTCGTAGTGGCAGCGCTGCAGCAGTAGCAGAGCCGGCCCGTGCGCCGTGGCTCACGCCGCGGTGCACGGGTCGATCGTGCCTCAGGCTTTCAAGGAGCGAGCCGGCGAGTCGCCGCCGAGCGACAAAGCTATCAGAGCACGTGCCAAAGGGAAGTCTGCCCGATGCATTGCGCACCGGCTTCCTGTCGGCCTCGAGCGGCAATGGCAGGCCACATCCGAGCTGTGCACGCGTCTAGCCACCGAGCCCGAAAGAAAAAATCGTGACCGACCAATGGCCAGCCATTGCACAGCGTGCGTACATCACCGCGACCGCGTTCGCCCGCGTCGCCTTCGCCGAGATCCTCGCGTCGTACGCGAACGGCCAGCTGGCGGCGCAGCACGCAGCGGCTATCGCCCAGCTCGCGACGCTCGAGGCTGAGCTACGGCTCGTGCGCAGCAGGCTCGCCCGGGTCGAGGCGCGAAGACGGCCTCACTACAGGCCGATCGAGCGGATGGAGATCCTGACGCTGCGTGCCGCCCATGGCTGGAACGTCGCGGAGACCGTGTCGCGGTTCCTCGTGAGCGAGCTCACGCTCGCGACCTGGATGGCGGCGCTCGACGCCGGTGGCGAGCGAGCGCTGGTGCGGACGCGAGTGCCGATCAACAAGCTGCCGGCTTTCGTTGGCGAGCTCGCGCGCGAGCTCGGGGCGCGATATGTCGTGCTCGGCGCGAGACGCATCGCGCAGCTGTTTGCCAGGGGCGGGGTCCCGATCTGCGCGACCACCGTGCGACGAATGCTCGCCGCCACGCCGGCACCGACGCCCGCGCCGGAGCGAGAGCGGGCGGCTCCGCCGCCCGCGCCCTCCGGCCGCCGTGTCGTGGCAAAAGCGTCCCACGATGTTTGGAACATCGATCTCACGCTGCTGCCAACGGTGGGCCTCTGGGTGCCGTGGTATCCGTTTGCGCTGGTGCAGCGATGGCCGTGGTGCTTCTGGCTCGCCGTGGTGCTCGATCACCATTCGCGCAACGTCGTGAGCTGGAAGCTCTATCAAAAGCAGCCCTGTGGCAGGGACATCGTCGAACTGCTCGAACAGGCGAAGCTGCGCGCTGGGCGCGCGCCGAGGCACATCGTGACCGACAGCGGGTCGCAGTTCAGCGGCGACTACGAAACCTGGTGCGCCGACAATGGCGTCAGGCCTCGATGGGGTGCGGTCGGCGAGCATGGCAGCATTGCGGTGCTCGAGCGCTTCTGGCGCTCGCTGAAGCACGAGATGTTTCGGACATGGCACTTCTCGGCAGAGATGCCTCAGATGGAGGCGGACATTGCCGCCTACATGGAGTGGTATCACGAGCACCGACCCCACCAGGGGCTCGGTGGCATGACGCCGGCAGAGAAGCTCGCCGGTGCTCCGCCGATTGCGGAGCGTGAGCTCATGGAGCCACGAGCCCGGTACCCAATACGAGACGGCACGAAGCGGCGTCGTGTTGGACGCCTCGTGCTCGTCGTCGACCACGTCGATGGGCGCCGCAATCTGCCAATCGTCTCGCTGCGCGAAGCGGCTTGAGCGGCTCATAGCTGTCGAACGAGGGGTGACGCGAGGACGTCGCGATGGCGAGGTCTATCCATGAGTCCAAAGAGAGAGTCCCGCGCCGCTGGCGCGGCGCGGGATCTCCCATGTTTGAGCGCTGAATTTGCCAGTTCAAAGTCGCTGGCGCGGTACACGACCTCCAGAAGTCGCCGCTCGTAGTTGTCGGCGCTTTCGGCCACGCCGATCAGTACGACGCCACCCCGAGCATTCGCGAAAGCAGCCATGTCTTTGGCCTGCTCCGAACCGTCCTTCTTATGCTCGGACTTGAAGTCCAGCTCGTAGCTCTCCTGCGCCCTCTTCGGCGGCTCCGACGGCAGGTCGGCCCAGCTGCGGATCTGCTTGTACGTGGGCATGAGGGGCTCGGCTCGGAACGGTGGTCGTCACGTGCTTCTTCGAGGACGATGTTCTTGGCTGGGCGAACGGCGACCCCATCGTCGCCGCCAAAACCGCCCCATTATCTTTTTCGGCATTCCCAGCATCGGCTACGACCTCGGTTCAGGTAGCGCATGGTCTTCCACGGCTACCGAACCGAGATCTGCCGAAATTGTTGGGCGGTTGATTTTTCGAGGCCAGAGATTCCTCCTCACGGGGGGAGAAGTCGTCCCTCGACCAGGTCATACTCGTCCTCCCCGAGCCAGTGCTCTGCTTGCTCGTAATTGTCGAATACGCCCACCACCTTCCAGCTCTCCTGAGGGTCACAGATCTCGACCCTGCCGTCGCCAATTGGTCTCACAACAAGCACATATTTCCATGCCACATTGTCGATCCACACTTCGATCCATGCGCGAAGCATCAGTCGCCCTTTCCCTTGGTTGCCGGTCGGCCGCGGGGAACCAGATGGTAGCGCCACGCTCCATCCTCAAGTTGGCCCTTAATCTCGACAGTGTGCAGCGGAGTATCCGGCTTCCCCTTTTGGATACGCCGACCGA
>CADEFY010000365.1 GCA_902826705.1 uncultured bacterium | reverse complement strand
CCGTGCGCCGCGCAATGACCTGCAGGTGTCGGCGGCCAAGGCGCGGCGCGAACTGGGCTGGGTGCCGCGGCATGGCTCGTTCGTGGCCGAGGCGCCGGCGATGTGGGCCGAGTACAAGACCACCCGCGAAGCCACCGTGGCCTGAACGACGCACGCAGCCCAGTCGAACGAGCGCCCGGCGCCCACCGCGCCGGGCGCTCACGCTTGACGGCCCTCCCGGCCCTGCGCAGTCTGCCGCGCTGTGCGACACGAACGAGATGGCTCCCGGCTGCGCGCGCGGGCCCATGCGGTGCCCTGGCGGCGCCTCGCGGCTCCGGCTCTGATCGCGCTGGGGGTGCTCGCGTTGCTCGCGCTGCTGCCGCAGCTGCTCACGGGGATGATCGGTGGACGGCTCCGGCACGAGGCCCGCGCGCGAGGGCTCGCCGTCACGTGGCAGAAGCTCGAGGCGGCCTACCCCGCACGCCTCACGCTCACCGGCCTCACGCTCACGCGCGCGGCACACGACACCGCGCTCCGGGCGCGTCACGCCGAGGCCGCCCTGGCGCTCGCATGGCCACCGCGCATCGCGCGGCTGCACCTGGCCGATGCCCGCATCGCACTGGCCGAGGCCGTCGAGGACACCGCGGACACCGCGTGGGAGCCCGAAGCGGACCGCCGCGCGAGCACCGCGCGGCCCGTCGACCCGCGCGTGCGCGCGGCCGCGCAGCAGATCGCCGACCTCGTGCTGTTGCCCGCGCGCCGGATGCCGCACCTGCAGCTCGACCGCGTGCACGTGGCGCGCGGCGCCCGCGGCGCGTGGATCGAGGCGCTCGAGCTCTCGCACGCCGAGGCGCGACTGCAGCTCTCGGCCGTCGGCGCGTGGATCTCGCCCGACACGCTGCCCGCTGAGCTGCACGCGCACTGGCGCGACGACGACACGATCGGCGCGCAGTTCCGCCTGACACTGCCCGACACGCTGCGCGGCCCGCCGCAGCCGCTCACGTTCACCCTCGACGGCCGGCTCACGCAGGACCGCGCAGCCGGCGAGTTGCGGCTGGCGGACGGCGCGCGGCTCACCGTGGGCCCGCTCGCGTTCACGCTCGGCGGGCGCATCGCACGGCAGGGGCCGCGCTTCGAGGCCGCGGCCGCGGCGACCGGACTCGATGCCGCGGCGATCCGCACCGGACTGCCGCGCTCGCTGCTCGGCCCGCTCGAAGGACTCGAGGTGAGCGGCACGTTCGACTGGCAGGGCGCGGTGGCGCTCGACGTGTCGCAACCGGACAGCGTGCGCTTCGATGCGCGCGTCGTCCCGCACGCGCTGGCGCTGTCGCCCGACTCGCCACTACCGCTGCTGGCCCTGCACGGCCCGTTCGTGGCGCGCATCCACGTGCCGAGCGGGACCGTGACGCGCGAGTTGTCCGACGCCAACCCGCACTACCGGCCGCTCGCCGCGATCGCCCCCACGCTGCGCGACGCGGTGCTCACCAACGAGGACGGCGGGTTCTGGTGGCATCGCGGGTTCAACACCCAGGCGATCCAGCTCGCGATCGCCGAGAACCTGCGCGCGGGCCGATTCAAGCGCGGGGCGGGCACGATCACCATGCAACTGGCGCGCAATCTGTTCCTCGGGCAGCAGAAGACGCTCGCGCGCAAGGGCCAGGAGGTGGTGCTGGCCTGGAGCCTGGAGCACCTGGCGCGGCTCCCCAAGGAGCGACTGCTCGAGATCTACCTCAACCTCATCGAGTGGGGCCCGGGCGTTCACGGCGCCGATGAGGCCGCGCACTGGTACTTCGGCAAGCAGGCCGATGCGTTGACCCTCGATGAGTCGCTGTTCCTCGCCACGCTCGTGCCGAGCCCGCGCCGCTGGGCGGGTCGCCTCACCGAGACCGGCGAACTGCGGCCGTGGGTGCGCGAGCAGATGCGGTTCATCGCCGGGAAGATGCAGGCCAAGGGCTGGCTCGACTCGCTCGCGCTGCGCCCTGCGGACTCCCTGGCGATCTCGCTCGGCGGCGTGGCGGCCACGCGCTTCCTGCGCAGTGACCGCACGGCCGCAGCGCCCGACTCGGCGTCCGCGGACACCAGCGCCATCACCGCGCGCTGAGCCGCTCCCAGCCACGTCGCGCGACCGCTGCTATCCTGCGCGCACCCATGCCCACCTCTCTGCCGGTGTTCGAGTTCCATGTCAGTCGTGCCGCGCGCGACCGCGCCGGCTTCGACGAGGCGCTGTTCCAGACGTCAGGCCGCGTCGTGCTGGCCCGCCCCGCCGCCGCACGCCGGCTCGCCGCGCGCTGGACCGAGGTACGCGGCGGCACCCCGGTCGCGAGTGCAGCCGATCTGTACGCGCTCGGGTTGCTCGATGAGGTCGCACACGTGGTCATGGCCACGTACCGCGCCCAGCAGGATGCCGCGGCGTTCTCGGGCGCGTTGCCGTGGCTGGCCGCGAGGCTCGGCACGCGCGAACTCGACCGCGTGCTGCTCACGTTCATCGAGCAGTTCCCGCCCATGGTCGTGTACCGCGGCGGCATGGATCCCATGGTGTGGCTCGCCGGCGAGAGCGCGGGCACGCCGCACCGCGCCGTGGCGCTCGAGGAACTGCTCGCGCTCTGGCTCACGCACGCCAACGAGGCGGCCTCGTCCACCCGCGACCTGTTCGATTCCCCGGCGCTCACGCACGGCACCGCGTTCGCGCGCCTGACGGTGCTGCTGCGCGCGTGGTTCGAGTCGCGGCCGCGGTTCGGGCCGCAGGCGCTGTCGCTCATCGACTTCCTGCGCGCACCCGCGCTGGCCGCGCCGCACGCGCTGCAGGCACAGCTCGAGGTCGCCGGGGTCATTGGAGGCAATGACTAAAAGGCGGTTGC
>CADEFY010000364.1 GCA_902826705.1 uncultured bacterium | reverse complement strand
GGGCGAGGGACAGGCGGATCGACGTGGAGGCGCCGAAGGGATTGGGTCGCGCCCACCCGAGAGAACTCGTCAGCGGAACCTCGGATGGCGACGGCGTGTCGAGCGGGTTCGCCTCGCACTCACAGCTCCCGATCCCCACGGCATCGATCTCGTTCCAGTCCGGCACTGCAGGCGAGTCGAACTCGAGCCGCACCCGGCTCACCGGGAAGCGTGTGAGTGGGAACGACACCGTGTGGATGCGTGCGACCGGAGGCGCGGCAGCGGCCGTGCCGGACCACACCTGCTCGAACGCGAGTGTGTTCGGGTTCCACACCGAGACCCGGTCGAGTGCACCCGGCGCGTAGGTCTCCACCACGTTCACGAAGTTGATCGGAGCAGGGCTGCTGTAGTCGAGTTCGAGGTGCTCGCGCTGGCCATCCGGGGTCGCGCTGGCCCAGGCGGTGCCTGCGTCGGCATACAGCGGGAACAGATCCGGCTGCCCCAGCGCCTGCGCCGCTGACCATTCGTTCGGGCTGAACTGGCTGCTGAATCCCACCACGCCCGCGGCCCACTGACTGGCCGCCCTGAGGTCTCGATACCCGATCCCGACCGCGTCGATGGCGTTGTGGTCGGGGACCAGATCGGACGCGATATCGAGGTAGACCTCGCTCACGGGGAACGGCGTCACCGGGAACGTCGCCGTGAACACACGCGAGACGGGCGGCGCCGCAGCAGGCGTGCCGCTCCAGACCGTCTCGAACAAGCCGGTGTCCGGGTTCTTCACGCGGATCGTGCGGATGGCACCCGGCGCGAACGTCTCGTAGACCGTGACGAAGTCGATCGGGGCGGGGTTCGAGAAGCCGAGTTGCAGGAACTCCGACGGCGCGTCGGGCAGCGCGGGGATCCAGAACTGCGTACCGCCGTAGTCGGGATACGTGTCCGGCGGCCCCAGTGCCTTGTTCGCCGAGAAGTCCGTCGGGCCGTACTGGCTGCTGAATCCCTCCACCGAACCTGCGAACCGGCAGTTCACCGTGGGCGCGTGGTACACGAGCGTGCTCAAGCCGTCGACCCCGGTGGGGCCGATCACCGTGGCTTGCCCGGTCGTCTTGTCGATCGACACGAGTTGGTTGGGCGCGGTGTCCTCGCCCACGACACCGAACAGGTTGCCCGACTCATCGAACGTGATGTCGCCGATCTGCAACCCCAGCCCGAGGGAGCCGACCAGGGTGGTCGCTCCACCCGGGAACGCGACCCGGTACAACTGGTCCGTGCCGGGCCCGGCGTTCTTGCGCACTCCGTACAACAGGCCCGAGGTGGGATCGAACGCGATCCCGCCCATGAGCGGAGAGACCGGACCGATGGACGTCTGCGCACCCGTGTTCGGGTCGACGCTGTAGAGCGTCGCGTCGCACCCGATCTTGAGCAGCTGACCGGATGGCGAGAACGTCATCGCCGATGCACAGGGGCTGCCGCCCACCAGCGCGAGCGCACCAGAGGCCGCGTCCACCCGCGTGAGCAGGGAGGAGACCGCGGCGAACATGCGCCCCTCACGCGGCTCGATCGCCATGGCCGGCACGAGCACGCCGCTGGTCGACCCCACCGCGGTGGCTGCGCCCGTGGCGAGGTCCACCCGATAGAGCTGGGGAGTGCCGACGGCCGAGCTGCCTTGCGTGGCGTAGCAGACGCCGGATGTGGCGCGCCGCAGCGAACCCGTGACCGTGTAGTTGACGCGCACGTTCCGCGTGGGGGTGATGGGGTCGTTGGTCGTGACCACCACGTCGCCGAAGCCCGAGAATCCCAGCGGGACGATGCCGGGAGTGACCGTGACCTGGATCTGCTGAGTCGATAGTGCGGGGATCGATCCGCTCGAAGGAGACGCCGCCATCAGGCTGGGGGCGGCGACGTTGTAGGTGAGGGGGGCGCAGTCACTGGCATCGGCGAGTGTGAACGAGTTGCTGCCCGCCCCCCCGAGTGGAACCGAGACGTTCAGCGTGGTCGGGGCGACGTCGGATGCGGGCGGGCACCGCAGCTCGATCTCGAAGAACAGGTTCCCGACCGCCAGCGCAGTGGCTTCTCCGGTGAAGCTGGCCATGTCGAGGAACACGCTGCCCCCGCTCTCGCCGAGAGTCGGCGATGCGCTCGGTTGGGAGTAGACGAACGTCGTGTAGGGCTGCGAACTCACGGCCTCGAACTGCTGGATCGTGACCAACAGGTCCCGGGGGAGGGTCGGCTCGATCGGCAGGTTGATGAAGTGGAGCGGGCTCGCCTGCCCGCTCGAGAGATTCAGGGAGAGCGTCGCGGTCTCGTACGTGGCGAGGAGCTGCATCGGGTACCCGAGGGGCCGAGTGGGCCAGGCCGACGCATCGAAGAACTTGATCCGGTATCTCGCGCTCTGGAGGGTCCCGGCACCGACATGGGCCGCGTAGAACCAGAAGGCACCGAGCACGCCTGGGCGCACGGTGCGGACGATGTCGCCGCCGACGGTCGTGGGGGAGATCTCCCACACGGCGGTCAACGACGGCGGCGTCGAGTTCGCATACACCGTCTCGAGCGCGACGCCCGTCGCCGCTTCGGCTCCGTGCCGCGGCGCACCCACGGGCACGCGCGTGATGACACCCGTCGTCATGTCAACCCGGATCTCGGGGAGCAGCTCGATGTCGCCGGCGGCCACATCACGGCTGGACCGCTGCGGCGCGACGCTCTCGAGGACCTCGGCGCTCGCGGCCAGTCGAGCCCCGAGCATCAGGACGAGACCCAGTGCAGACATGGCAAGGAGCACACGGCGGCGGACCATGATCCATCCTTCCTTGAGATCCGATCCCGAGCGATCGGCGGGGGGGGTGATCTGCGCGTCCTGGGTCGAAGGGTGGGCGGGTGTG
>CADEFY010000363.1 GCA_902826705.1 uncultured bacterium | reverse complement strand
CTCTTGCGCGAGATGCTGCCCATGCTCGATGCGATCGTCGGCAACCGCGTGCGGCTCCTGACGCGGCTCCCGGACGGCCCGCTGCCGGTCGAGGCCGACATCCACCAGGTGCGTCAGTTGGTGCTCAACCTGGTGCTCAACGCCCGCGACGCCATGCCCGACGGCGGCACGCTGCAGCTCTCGCTGAGCAGCGAGGGCCCCGTGAACGACGAGCGACTGGTGCTGCGGGTGGAGGACGACGGCCACGGCATCGAGCTCGAGCTGCAGCAGCGCATCTTCGAGCCGTTCTTCACCACCAAGCCGGCGGGAGCAGGCACCGGACTGGGGCTGGCTTCCGTGCGCTCGACCGTCGAGATGCACCAGGGTCACATCCAGGTCACGAGCGCGCCCGGCCGCGGCGCCCGCTTCACCGTGATCCTGCCGGCGCAGGCCCCCGCGCCGGCACGTCAGCCGGCGTAGCGCCCGCGGCTCACGAACGACTCGAGCGGCCGCCGCGTGCGCGGCGCCGCCTCGAGCGCGCGCAGTTCGGGGGGCAGTCCCGCCGGATCGCCCGGGCGGCCGACCGCGATCACGGTCATGGGCTCCAGCCCCTCTGGTGCGCCGATCGCCACGCGCACCGCAGCGGCATCGAAGCCGCCCATCTGATGCACCATGAGCCCCTCGGCCACCGCCTGGATCGCGAGCTGGGCCACCGCCTGGCCCAGATCGTAGGCGGCCATGCGAATCGGCCGGTCCTGCTCATCGCGGAGCCGGGCCAGCGCCACGATCATCAGCGGCGCGGCCGGCGCCCAGAGCGGATTGCGTCCGGTCAGTGCCGCCGCGAGCGATGCGTGCACCGCCGCGTCCTCGCGTGGCACCACGACGAAGTGCCATGGCTGCAGGTTGCGAGAGCTGGGGGCCCAGCGTGCGGCCTCGAGCAAGCGGACGAGCACGGACTCGGCGACGGGGGTGGAGTCGAAGGCGCGCAGGCTGCGGCGCTGCGCGATCGCGGGCAGCAGGGCCGGCGAGGGCAAGGAGGATGCGGGAGGTGCGGTCATCGGGTGCGCTCCGAGCGTGGGTCGTGGGACGCGGTCATGCCCGGTTGGATGCGCGAACCCGCTATGTGTTGCGACACATTCCTGCCCGAACGCCCCGGGTGCGGGAGCTCTCCAGGCTCGCAGCCTACTTCAGGTTGTGCGAGACCTTCTGGACGTCGTCGTCCTGCTCGAGCCGGTCGATCAGCTTGAGCACCTCGGTCGAGGGCTCCTCAGCGAGCTCCACCAGGTTCTGCGCGACGTACTCGGACTCGGACGAGATGGGCGTGATCTTGCGGTCCTCGAGCGCCTTCTGAAGCGCGCCGAACTCGGCGAACGCGCAGCGCAGCACCAGCTGCGGCTCGCCCTTCTCCCCCGCACTCTCGCCCATCTCCTCGAGCCCGTGGTCGATCAGCTCGAGTTCGAGCGACTCGGCGTCGAGCCCTTCGGGCTTGAGGCGGAACACGCCCATGCGCTTGAACTGGAAGCTCACGCTGCCGCTGGCGGCGAGGCTGCCACCGAGCTTGTTGAACGCCGAACGCAGATTGGCCACGGTGCGCGTGCCGTTGTTGGTGGCGCACTCGATCATGAGCGCCACGCCGTGCGGCGCGTATCCCTCGTACAGGAGTTCGTCGAACACCTCGGCGCCCACACCCGAGGCCTTCTTGATCGCCGACTCGACCTTGTCCTTGGGCATGTTGATCGCGCGGGCGTTCTGGATGGCCCGGCGCAACGCCGGGTTCATGTCCGGGTCGGCGCCACCGGCCCGCACCGCGATCGCCACTTCGCGGCCGATGCGGTTGAAGGCCTTGGACATGCGGTCCCAACGGGCGAACATCACATGCTTGCGCGCTTCGAAGATGCGTCCCATGGTCGTTCCTGAGCTCGGGATCGGGTGCGGCCCGTGCGGGCGAGATTCGCCGCCAGGACAGGCCGAGCTGGAGAGAACCGCGAGTCTGCGCCGGGAGCGGGGTCGCTGACAAGTGACTTCGCGCCGCCCGCACCGCGCGCGTATGCTGCGCGCATGTCGCTCCTCGTGCAGACCTCGCCCGGCGAATTCCTCGACAAGGTCACGATCCTCGAGATCAAGTCCGAGCGCATGAACGACCCGGCCAAGCTCGCCAACGTGCGTCGCGAACTGACGCTGCTCCGCGACACGTGGGCCGCCTCGCCACTCGCCGCGCACGATGTGGCCGCGCTCGTGGCGCAGCTCAAGCAGGTCAATGAGTCGCTCTGGGAGATCGAGGACCGCATCCGGCTCAAGGAGTCCTCGCGCCAGTTCGACGCCGACTTCATCGAACTGGCTCGCGCGGTGTACCGCACCAACGACCAGCGCGCGGCGATCAAGCGAAAGCTCAATGAGCGGCTCGGCTCCGAGCTGATCGAGGAGAAGAGCTACGAGGCCTACTGACCGAGCACCACGAACCGGCGACTGACGGCGCCGGCAGTGCCCGACAGACGCGCCACGTAGACGCCGGGAGCGAGCGCCACGCCGGCCCAGTCCACTGCGTGCTCCCCCGCTTCACGCACCTGCGGCGCCGCGAGCGTGTGCACGCGCCGGCCCTGCATGTCGAGCACGTCGAGACGCACCGAGGCCGCACGCGCGAGCGTGAATGCGAAGCGCGCACGCCCCCGGACCGGATCGGGGCGCACCGCCGACAGGCTCGAGCCCGCCTCGGGGCGTGGCGCGCCGGGAGCCGCGAGCGTGAGGGCCGCGTCCCCGATGCGCGCCAGATTGCGGCGCTGGCGGCCGCCCACGGTGAGGAACTCGCCGCCCGCGACCACGCTGCCCGAGACGAGCTCGAGGTCCAGCACGTTGGTGCCCGAGAGATTCGGGTCCCACGGCGTGGCC
>CADEFY010000362.1 GCA_902826705.1 uncultured bacterium | reverse complement strand
GCCGCCGACCCGCCGACGTGGCGAAGGGCATGGCCGAGCCGAGCCGCTTCAACCTTGGCCCTCGTGCACTGCCCGCCCTGGCGGACAGCGACACGGTGCTGCGCTACTGCTGGTTCGCGCCGCGCGACGGCGCGGTGGACCTGCTGATCCGCGAGCCCGGGCGCAACGGCAAGCCGCGCATCCGGCGGCTGCTGCGGGGCGGCGCGAGCGCCGCGTTCGAGTCCTTCCACCTGTTCCAGAACCGGCCCGGCGTCTCACGCACCGGCCGCATCGTGGTGAGCGCCAAGCGCGGCGGCCGCGACGCGCTGTACCTGATCGACTCGCGCACCGGGCGCCTCGAGCGCACGCTCGAGTTCCGGCAGCTCGTCGCGATCCACGATCCGGTGCTCCAGCCCGGCGACACCGCCATCGTCTTCAGTGCGCAGGACTACTCCGGGCGGAGCGACCTGTATCGGGCGCGCTGGTCGCCCGGTGCGCCGGCGCTCGAGCGACTGACGCAGGACGACTACGACGACCTCGAGCCCTCGTGCTCACCCGACGGCGCCTGGGTGGCGTTCGCCTCCGATCGTGCCGAGCTCGGCGGCCGCTACGGGCTGTTCCGCCTCTCGCTCGCGGACGGCCGGATCGAGCCGGTGGGCGCGCCGCCGAGCGGCGATGACCGGCAGCCGGTCTACTCGCCCGACGGCGCGTGGCTCGCGTTCCGTTCGACGCGCGACGGTACGAGCGATCTGTACGTTCGCGCGGCCGAGCCCTCGGACGACGTGCGCCGGATCACGCGCATGCTGGGACCCGTCAGCGATCCGGACTGGACGTTCGACGGCAAGGGCGTGCTGTTCACGGCGCAGGACGCGGTCACCTTCCGCACGTGGTTCCTGCGTGTCGATCCCGACACGCTGCCCGTGCAGCTCGAGCGCGAGCCCGAGCGCCGTCCCACGCTGCCGCGGCTCGCGTTCAGCGAGCCCGCGCGGGGGTATCAGCGGCGCATGGGGCTCGACCTGCTGCAGAACGGCTTCGTCGTGGACCCCGGCGCGGGGGGCGGGACCGGCGGTTCGGGTGCGGTGGCGTTCAGCGACCTGCTCGGCAACGAGCAGTTCACGCTGGTGCTCGCCAACGACAGCGAGCAGTTCGGCACCGATTTCTGGGATGGCTGGCAGGGCGCGCTGAGCTACTACAACCTCTCGCGACGGCTCAACTACGGCGTGGGCGTGTTCCGGCTCACGTCGCTCTACGATGCCGACTTCGACGAACTGAGGCGCGAGAAGCGCCTGGGCGTGCAGGCCTTCGCGAGTTATCCGTTCAACCGCTTCGTGCGGCTCGAGACCGGCGTCGCGTTGCGGCACGTGACCGAGCACTTCTTCCGGGACGGCACGCTGGCGACGATCGACCAGGTCACCAACAGCCTCGGGCTCGCCTACGACGACGCGCGCTGGACGTGGGACGGCCCGGTGGGCGGCACACGCGCGTTCCTCTCGACCGCGTACACACGCGACCTCACGCTCGGCAAGGCCGACTTCGCGACGCTGCTGGCCGAGCTCCGGCACTATCGCCAGCCGCTGCCGGGAGTGGTGCTGGCCTCGCGCGTGTCGGGCCAGGTGGCCAGCGGGGAGGACGTGATGCGCTTCTATCTGGGCGGCCCGACGCGGGTGCGCTCGGTGGACCGGCGGGTGATCAGCGGCGTGCGCACCGTGACTGTGCAGGAGGAGCTGCGCTTCCCGCTCGTGCGCGGCCTCGTGCTCGGCTTCCCGGGCCCCTGGCAACTGCCCACGATCGGCGGCGCCGCGTTCGCCGATGGCGCCTGGGCGTGGGACGAGTTCGGCCAGCAGCAGCTCGGCGTGCTCGGTTTCGGCTTCTACCTGGGCGGCGGCGTGTTCCCGGCGATCCGGTGGAACTGGATGTGGTCGAGTCGGGACATGGAGAGGTTCGAGGCGGAGAAACCCCGAATGCTGTTCTCGATCGCCTACAACTACTGAGTTCCCGGGTCGAGCCGGACCTCCACCACATCCACGAATCCACCCACCCGAGCCAGCACCCGCCCATCCGCCGCCAGTCGCACCACCGCGCCCTCGCCGCGGGCGGCCACCCAGCACTCGCCGGTGGTGAGGTCCACGGCCACGTCGCGTGGCTCGGCGATGCCGGGGATGCGGCGCAGCAGCGTCCGGGTCGAGGCCTCGATGATGAGGACGGCATCGCCGACGGCGTCGGCCACCCACACGCGGTCACGACGCCAGTCGACGGCGATGCCGATGGGTCCGGAGGCGAACGCGAGCGAGTCGCGCGGCTGCGCCAGTTCGTTCAGCCGATGGATCCGACCGCGATCGAGCGACGTCACCCATGCGTTCTTCGAGACCGAGTCGACCGCGACACGCGTGGGTGCCTCGAGGGGCGTGGATGCGATGGCGATGCCCTCGAACGTGTAGTGCCGCACACGGTCGCCATCCTGCTCCGCCACCCACACGCTGTGATCCGAGGGGTGCACGGCCACGCCGGTCGGGCCATCGAGCAGGTCGATGCGCGGCGGCACAGCGGGCGTGCCGGCGGCGGTCACATGGGCGAGCCCGCCGTCGAGTTCGCAGATCCATGCGGTCCCGTCGCGTGGACTGACCGCCATCGTGTAGGGGCCCTGGAGTCCGGTGAAGCGCCGCGTCGTCGAGAGGTCCGGGGTCAGGATCTCGACCGTGTTCGACAACGGGTCAGCGAGCCACACACTGCCGCTGCGTGCATCGACGGCGAGCGAGAACGGCTCGATGCTGCGCACCGAGCGCAGCACCACGTCCCGGCCGTCCGGCGACAGGCGCACCACGGCCTGCGCGCCGGCGTCCACCACCCACGGGCGCCCGGGACCGGGCCCCGCCACAGCCCCGGCGGCGGCCC
>CADEFY010000361.1 GCA_902826705.1 uncultured bacterium | reverse complement strand
GGGGCTTGAGGTCGCGATGGATCACGCCCTTCTGGTGCGCGTGCTCGACCGCACGGCAGACGGCGATCATGAGCCCGATGCGCGTGCGGCGCGACGCCGAGGCGCGCGCGCACCAGTCGGTGATGGGCTCTCCTGCCACCAGTTCCATGGCGAACCACGGGCGTCCCGTGTCGGTCTGCCCGGCGTCGTACACGCGCGCCACCGACGGATGATCCATGAGCGCCAGCGCCTGCCGCTCGGCGGCGAATCGCGCCAGCACCGCCTGACTGTCCATGCCTGGCTTGAGCACCTTGAGCGCGACGCGGCGATGCATGGGCTGCTGCTGCTCGGCCTCGAACACCTCGCCGAAGCCTCCCTCGCCCAGCCGCCGCAGGATCTGGAAGGGGCCGATCGACGCCGGAAGGCCGCCGCCCTGTGCCGCTCCAACGGGCCGCTCGATCGGTGGGACCAACGGAACCAGCGACGGGGTGTCGGGGCTGGCATCGCGCGCGAGCAGGTCGAGCACCTCGGCCTGGAGCCCGGGATCCCCCGCGCATCGCACGCGCAGGAACGCCTCGCGCTCCTCGGGCGGGAGCGCCGCGCAGGCTTCGAACAACGACTCGAGCAGCCGGTGGCGGCTCATCGCAGCGCTCGGAACGGATCGGGCGCGTCGAGTTCGCGCGCGAGCCAGGCGCGCAGGAACCTCCACTTGCGCTCGGCGGTGCGTGACGAGGCGCCGAGCAGCGGGGCGATCTCGTCGATCGTGAGGCCGGCGTAGGTGCGCAGCATCACGAAGCGGTGGCCGTCGGGGTCCTCGCGCTCGAGCTTCTGCAATGCCGCATCGAGCGCCAGCACCGCATCGGGCGTGGCCTCGAACGCCCACGGCGCCTCGTCATCGAACGGCAGGGCCTTCACCCCGCCGCCGCGTTTGGCCGCGGTCTTGCGCCGCGCCTCCTCGACCAGGATGTCGCGCATGGCACGGGCGGCCGCGAAGTAGAAGTGTCCCGCGCTCTGCCAGCCCTCCGGGCTGCGCTCGGCCACGCGCAGGTAGGCCTCATGCACGAGTGCCGTGGTCTGCAGCGTGCCGCCGCGGGGCAGTCCCGCGAGCCGCGCCGAGGCGATGCCGCGCAGCTCGCGATAGACCGCCGGGAAGACCTGGCGCGCGGCTTCGGCGTCGCCCGAGGCGGCGCGATTGATCAGGAGGGTGAGGTCAGGGGTCTCGGGCATGGGCGGCGTCGGCGCCTCCGGAGTGCGGCGCCGATGCTACACCCTCTCCACGCGACGGCGCTCGTACCGGGCCGCGTCGCCCGGCTACTGCGGGCCCGGCACGTCCGACCGTGCTATCGCACCAGGTCGAACCCGACTCCGATCCGGAAGTACACGCCCGAGTAGTCGAGGCCGACGGACTGATCGGTGAACGCGACCGTGGTCGATCCGTCCGAGAACGTGCCGCGCATCGGCAGGGAGCCGGCGTCCCGGTGCTGGTAACCGAGTCGGACGAATCCGGCCACGCCGGCTGCATTGGTCTGATCGAATCCCACGAACGCGCCGTAGGTGCGCACGGTGCCCTCGGAGACCGAATCCTCGTAGTAGTTCCCGCCCGAGTCCTCGATCGTGAATCCATCGACCAGCTTGGCCTTGCCACTGGCGACGTTGCCGCCCAGCGTGAGGCCGCCGAATCGGCGCACCCGCACGGCGGCCTCGGCACCGATCTCGGTCATGGTGAGGTCGATGTCCTCGCCCCAGAACGCGCCCGGCACATGCAGGCGATGTTCGCGATAGGAGCGCAGGGTCGAGTAGGTGGCGCCGACGCGGAACGCGGGGAAGAGCCACAGGCCCAGCGAGGCGCTGGGGCCCATGCCCGGCCCGATCTTCTCGAAGTCGGCGGGGAAGCCGTCGGCACGTAGCTGGGTCTCGTTCTGCGAGATCCGCGCGTTCGGTTCGTCCATGGCGAGGCCGTTGAAGCCGTATTCGAGGCGCGCGTAGGGGCTGATGCCCGCATGCGAGGGCACTGCCAGCGCCAGGCTGAGGATGAGCGCGGCGAGCGACAGGATGCGCTTGGGCACGGGACTCCTCCCTGAGTCGGGACCCGGAGAGTCGAGCCCACGCCGACGTATCGGCATGGAGCAAGGATCGCTTCATCGGAGATCGGTGGACTCGCGCGGCGCGCCCGGGCGGCCCTGACCGCCCAGCCTCCTGCGGCCGATACCCCCGGGCATGGATCTCCGACTCCACGCTCACGCCGTGCCCGCGCATCGCAAGGTCCTCCTCGTGGGCGCCGGCTACCTGCTCGCGCTCGCGGCGGGTGCTGCGGCAGGCGTGCTGTACGACCTGTCCATGGCGGCGATGCCCTACGACACCTCGGGCGGCATGTACGCCGGAGGGCAACTGATCACGTCGCTGGGCGTGTTCCTCGCCGTGGCGCTGGTGCCGACCGTGCTCGCGTTCTGGTTCCTGCGCGGCAACGCGCGCGTATGGCAGGCGCTCGCGGTGGCGTCGTTGGGGTTCGCGGGCCTGGGCCTGGCCGCAGTGCTGCTCCCCGGTGGCGCAAGCGGTCCGTCCGCGAGCGTGGCAGGGCTCGTGCTCGAGCTGATGCGGATCGGGCATCTCCTCGGCGTGCCACTCTGGACTGCGGCGTTCGCGCTGTTCGCCTGGCTGGCGCCCACGCCGACCGCCAGACGCGTGCTGCTGGCGGCGGTCGGGGTCGAGCTCGTCGCCGGGCTCTGCGTGCTGGGCCACTGGCTCGGCAGCGTCTCCCCACGCTGAAGCGGTTCGAGGAACGGGGGGGGGAATCGCAGCGGGCCTCGCTGTGACGCGCACGCCCGCGCGTCGTCCAAGGGGGTCAGGTGCGGCATCCGGTGTGCCGCCCGGAGACGTTCGTGCGGCTGCGCGGAAGAGCGGC
>CADEFY010000360.1 GCA_902826705.1 uncultured bacterium | reverse complement strand
ACGACGGAGTGGATCACGTCCTCGCCGTCGCCGATCACGAAGGCGTCGATGAACTCGGCCATCGGCTCCGGGCTGAACGCCTGCGCGCCGCCCGCGATCACCAGCGGGTGGTGCGCGGCACGCTCGACCGTGCGCAGCGGCAAGCCCGAGAGCTCGAGCATGTTGAGCACGTTGGTGTACTGCAGCTCGTACTGGAGCGAGAAGCCGAGCACGTCGAACTCGGCCGCCGACGTGTGCGAGTCATTGGAGAACAGCGGGATCCCGAGCCGCCGCATCTCGGCCTCGGCGTCGGGCCAGGGCGCGAACGCCAGTTCGCACGCGGCGTCCGGGCGCTGGTTGAGGATGTGGTGGAGGATCTTGATCCCCAGATTGCTCAGCCCGATCTCGTAGGCGTCCGGGAACGCCATCAACACGCGCACCGCCGCGCTCGCGAGCGGCTTGGGGGCGCCGCCCAGCGCGTGGCCCAGGTAGCGGTTGGGCTTGGAGACGCGCGGCAGCAGCTGGTGCTGGATCGACTCGGTGAGCGAGACGGACATGGGAGAACGACCTCTCCATGGGGGAGAACGGGCAGCCGCGCACGGTAGCATGCGGCGGCGGGGGTGCCAACCCGGGCAGAATCGGCTAACCCCTTGCGCCAGAATCCGGTTGGAGGCATCGCGCGCGCTGCGCTATGGTCCGTCGGTCCGGTGCTCCACCCCGCCCAGCTCCGAGGAGTGTCCGTCGCCATGAAGGTCGATGACCGCACCTGGTTCCTGCTCAAGCGGCTGCACTCGCTGAGCGGACTGGTCCCCATCGGGGGCTTCGTCCTCGTCCACCTGTCCACCAACGCCAAGGCCCTGCAGGGCCCCGCCCACTTCGACAAGGCGGCCGAGGAGCTGGCCAGCATCCCCTTCATCGTGGCCATCGAGGCAGGCACCGTGTGGCTGCCGATCCTCTTCCACACCGTGCTCGGGCTGTTGATCGCCGGCAGCAGCGCCCCCAATGCGGTGCGCTACGGCCACCCGCGCAACTGGGCCTATGTGCTCCAGCGCGCCTCGGGTGTGTTCCTGTTCGCGTTCATCGCCTACCACACGTGGTCGACGCGGTTCTCCAGTGACTATCTGTACTCCGCCAGTCCCTACCAGTTCATGAACGAACATCTGGCGCACCCCGGGGTGTTCCTGTTCTACGCGCTCGGCGTGCTCGCGACCGCGTACCACCTGGGCAACGGCCTCTTCGGATTCGCGATCCACTGGGGCGTCGCCACGGGCCGCCGATCGCAGGACATGGCGGCGCGACTCGGGCTCGCGGTGAGCGTCGGCGTGGCGGCGCTCGGTCTGCTCGCGATCCTCGGCTTCCGCGGCCTGCGGCTCGACTTCTTCCAGAAGCCGCACAGCCAGCCGCATCACGAGGTCGTCTACCAGGGAGGACAGCGCTGATGGCGGCGCCACGCATCGCGATCGTCGGCGGCGGACTCGCCGGTCTCATGGCGGCCATCAAGGTGGCCGAGGCCGGAGTGGCCGTGGACCTGCTCTCGATCGTGCCGGTCAAGCGTTCGCACTCGGTCTGTGCCCAGGGCGGCATCAACGGCGCGGTCAACGTGAAGGGCGAGGACGACAGCCCCGAGCTGCACTTCATCGACACCTGCCGCGGGGGCGACTTCCTCGCCAACCAGCCGCCGGTGAAGGGCATGTGCTACGCCGCCCCCGGCATCATCTACCTGCTCGACCGCATGGGCGTGCCGTTCAACCGCACCGCCGAGGGCCTGCTCGACTTCCGCCGGTTCGGCGGCACCCTGCACCACCGCACTGCGTTCGCCGGCGCCACGACGGGCCAGCAGCTGCTTTATGCACTCGACGAGCAGGTGCGGCGTCACGAGGCCGCGGGGCTCGTGCGCAAGCATGAGGGCTGGGAGTTCGTCGGGCTCGTGAAGGACGACAGCGGCCGCTGCGTCGGCCTGGTCGCCCTCGACCAGCGCTCGATGAAGCCGCGCGTCTTCGCTGCCGATGCGGTGATCCTCGCCACGGGCGGCCCGGGGCTGCTGTTCGGCAAGAGCACCAACTCGATCATCAACTCCGGCTCCGCCGCGGCCGCCGCTTACATGGAGGGCGTGCACTACGGCAACGGCGAGTTCATCCAGATCCACCCCACCGCGATCCCGGGGGCCGACAAGCTGCGCCTCATGAGCGAGTCCGCCCGTGGCGAGGGTGGCCGCGTGTGGGTGCCGCGCACCAAGGGCGACACGCGCGCCCCACGGCAGATCCCCGAGGCCGAGCGCTTCTACTTCCTCGAGGAGCGCTATCCCAAGTACCGCAACCTGGTGCCGCGCGACGTCGCGAGCCGCGAGATCCACAACGTCTGTGTCGACCTCGGGCTCGGCATCGGCGGCGACCTGAGCGTGTATCTCGACCTCACCCACGTGCCGCGCGAGACGCTCGACAAGAAGCTCGGCGGCATCCTCGAGATCTATGAGAAGTTCACGGGCGACGATCCGCGCGACACGCCCATGCGCATCTATCCCGCTGTGCACTACTCCATGGGCGGCCTGTGGGTGGACTACGAGCGCACGGCCGATGGCTTCCTCGACTTGGGCAGCCCGAAGAACCAGATGAGCAATGTGCCGGGGCTGTACGCGATCGGCGAGGTCGACTACCAGTACCACGGCGCCAACCGGCTCGGCGCCAACTCGCTCCTCTCCTGCATCTACGCCGGTCAGGTGGCGGGGCCCGCATCGGTGGTGTGGGCGCGCAATCAGGCCAAGGCGGGCACCGAGACTCCGGCGTCGGTGTTCGAGGCCGCGGAGCGCCGCTGGACGCAGCACTTCGAGATGCTGGCCGCTCGAGAGGGCGATGAGAACCCGTATCAGCTCCATGACGAGCTGGGCCGCTGGATGCTCGAGAACG
>CADEFY010000359.1 GCA_902826705.1 uncultured bacterium | reverse complement strand
ACGACCGGCTCGATGTCCCGCACCATGGTCCGGGCGGCGCAGTTCGCAGCGATCGACAGCTTCGCCGACACGATCTCCTGGGCGAGGGCGGTGACATCGCGCACCACATGCGGCCCTGCACCCGGGAGGCCGATGTCCGCGGTGTGGATGCCGAGCCGGTCCATGAGGTGGAGCAGCTCGAGCTTCTGCTCGATCGACGGCGACTGCACCGAGGGCGACTGCAGCCCGTCGCGCAGAGTCTCGTCGTCGAACTCGATGGCGAAGTCCGGCCGCTGCCAGCGTTCGCCGGCCTCGTTCCAGTCGTGGATGAGCTCGCGTTCCTGCATCGCCTGTCGCCTCTTGGAAGGAGTCGTGACGCGGGCCGGCGTGTGCCGCAGCCCGCTGCCGTCAGATCCGCTCGACGAGCACGGCGATGCCCTGTCCGCCGCCGATGCACGCCGATGCCACACCGTACTGCTTCTTCTGACGACCGAGCTCGACCACGAGCGTCTGGATCAGCCGCGCGCCAGTGGCGCCGAGCGGGTGCCCCAGGCCGATCGCGCCACCGTTCACGTTGACCTTGTCGCGGTCGAGGTCGAGGTCCTTCTCGACGGCGAGGTACTGTCCGGCGAACGCCTCGTTGATCTCGAACAGGTCGATCTGCGCGAGCGAGAGCCCTGCACGCTGCAGCACGCGACGGATCGCGGGCGCGGGCCCGAAGCCCATGGTCGCCGGGTCGACCCCGACCGACGCCCAGCCGCGCACGGCGGCGAGCGGCGCCTTGCCCTCTTTCTTCGCGTTGGCGGCCGTGGTCACGACCATCGCGGCGGCGCCGTCGACGACCCCTGAGGCGTTGCCAGCGGTCACCATCGACTCCGGTCCGAACGCCGCCGGCAGCGCCGCGAGCCGTTCGATGCTGGTGCTGGGGAAGAGGTGGTCGTCCTTGTCGACGACCACGGACTTCTTGCCCTGCTTCACCTCGACGGGCACGATCTCCTCCGCGAAGCGGCCGTTGGTGTTGGCGGCGTTCGCACGCTCATGTGACCGGAGCGCGAACTGGTCCTGCGCCTCACGCGAGATGCCGTACTTGCGCGCCAGATTGTCGCTCGTCTGGGCCATGAAGAACCCGCAGTAGCTGTCCTTGAGCGCCACGAACAGCGAGTCCTCGAGCGCTGCACCGGGCCCCAGTCGGAAGCCCGAGCGCGCGCCGCGCAGCACATGCGGCGCCTGGCTCATGTTCTCCATACCGCCCGCCAGCACCCACTCCGCCTCGCCCAGCAGCAGCATCTGCGCGGCCGTGGCCACGGCCTGCAGGCCGGACCCGCACAGGCGATTGACGGTCAGCGCAGGGCACTCGGTCGCGAGCCCCGCCTTGAGCGCCACGTGCCGTGCGCCGTAGATCGCATCGCCTGACGTCTGCAGGGCATTGCCCATGACGCAGTGGTCGAAGCGGTCCGCCGGCAGGTCGGCGCGGTCGATGGCGCCGCGCGCGGCGACGGCGCCGAGCTCGAGTGCCGAGAGGGAGGCGAGCGCGCCGCCGTTGAGTCCGTCGCCGCGCTTGCCGCCGATCCACTCGGCCATCGGGGTGCGGGCAGCGGAGACGATGACGATGTCCTGCGACATGGGGGGCTCCTGGAGGAAGGGGTCCGCGGCGCCCGGCGGCACTCACGGGCGGGGGGGGGGATCGGCGTGTGACGCTAGCAAGCCACCTCGGCGTGCTCAAGCGGAGGGACGTGCTCCGAAGATCTGACTCGGATCCGGCCGGCCGTCTGTGAGGGGGCGACCGGCGCGCCGCGGGGTCACATGGCGAACACCCTGCGGTGGATCGCGCAGCGCGCGATGGCACGTGTCGGGACGCGACGCCAGTAGTAGTCCGCCCAGCGCTCGGGGAGCGGCACATGGGAGGGGAACAGGCGCCTCGCGAGCAGGCGTGCGGGGGAGAGGAGCCGCTGGGCGAGCCCCAGCCGCATGGCGGGCGAGCCCTCGCGCCTGTTCTCCGAGAAGTGCTTCATGTGGTTCCTCCAGACGACGAACAGCCACAGCCGCTCGGCGGCGCTCTGGCGCCTTCGTGAGCACGCGATGGTCTCGCGCTTGTGGTTGGCGCCGCAGTGGCGGATGAGCAGGTCGAGCAGGTTGATCGGGAAGAGCGGGTTGCGGGGGGTGCGTGCGGCTCGCGAGGACACCGTGCGGTGCTCGAACCGATGCCCCTCCAGCCGCCGCAGCGCGCGGGGGTAGTCCTGGTGCTCGTCGGTGTGCAGGACCACCGTCTGCGGCTCGGGCAGCGCGATGGCGAGGAGCCTGGCGACCTCGATCTCGATGGAGCGCGGGTCGGGCGTGCCGAGGGTGGCCTCGAGACGCCTGCGCCGGCCACGCTGGGCGTCGGTCATGCGACCGGAGCGGCGCAGCTCGGAGTCGGTGAACCCATGGCAGAAGTGGCTCTCGGAGCCGACGAGGGTGTGGAAGAGCGTGGGGTGGTACTGGCTCCACTCGAAGCTCTGGAAGCTGTCGAGGGCGAGCGGCTCGGTGACGGGGCCTGGTGGGCGGTGCAGCTGGTGGAAGAGCAGGCAGTGACGCCCGAGGCGGGCGGCGTGGGTGAGGACGGTCTGGGGGGAGACGCCGGACTCACGGGCGATCTGCCGGAAGGCGGAGCACCCCAGGAGGCGGTGGAGGACGGGCGTGAGGAGGTCGGGGCGCTTGAGCCAGTAGGTGGTGCGGAAGGTCTGGTCGGAGAAGCCGCGCCCGCAGTGGCCACAGCGGTAACGCTGGACTCGGTGCGGGGCGGCGAGGCGCGAGTGGGTGCCGGCGCGGCGGTAGCGCCATCCGGGCGCGCCAGGGCGGTGGAAGTCGCAGCGTGGGTCGGGGCAGAACGGGGGCGCCTGGGGGGCGGTGTCGTTCGCCATGTCCCGCTGC
>CADEFY010000358.1 GCA_902826705.1 uncultured bacterium | reverse complement strand
GGCCCGCTGCTGCGCAACGGCCGCCGCGTGGTCACGTGGAACACCGATGCGTTCGGATACGATTCGCAGACGCCTTCGCTCTATCAGTCGCACCCGTGGGTGCTGGCCGTGCGTCCCGACGGAAGCAGCTTCGGCGTGATCGCCGACACGCCGGGCCGCGTGGTGATCGACCTGGCGGACGGCATCGAGTTCCGCGCCCAGGGGCCCGCGTTCCCCGTGGTGGTCATCGACCGCGAGTCGCCGCAGGCCGTGCTGCGCGCACTGGGCGAGCTGATCGGCCGCATGCCGATGCCGCCGCGCTGGGCGCTGGGTTTCCAGCAGTGCCGCTACTCGTACGCGCCTGCGAGCGAGCTGCGCCAGATCGCCGCGGAATTCCGCGCGCGGCAGATCCCGTGCGACGTGCTCTGGATGGACATCGACTACATGGAGCGGTATCGCACGTTCACGTTCGACCCCGTGGGCTTCGCCGATCCGCTCGCGCTCACCACCGACCTGCGCGCGCAGGGGTTCCGCAACGTGTGGATCCTGGATCCCGGCATCCGGCGCGAGCCGGGACACTTCGTGTACGACCAGGGCACGCGCGGAGACCACTGGGTGAAGACCGCGAGCGGCGAGGCGTTCGTGGGCAAGGTGTGGCCGGGCGAGTGCGTGTTCCCCGACTACACGCGCGCCGCCACGCGCGCGTGGTGGAGCCGGCTCACCGCCGACTTCATCGCGGCTTCCGGCGCCGATGGGATCTGGAACGACATGAACGAACCCGCGGTGTTCGAACGCACCGACAAGACCATGCCCGAGACCAACCGGCACGACGCCGACACGGAGCTGGGCGGCCCAGGGCCGCACACGCGCTATCACAACGTGTATGGCATGCAGATGGCGCGCTCGACGCGCGAGGCCATGATCGCAGCGCGACCCGATCGCCGGCCGTTCGTGCTCTCGCGCGCCAACCACCTCGGTGGCCAGCGCTTCGCCGCCGCGTGGACCGGTGACAATCGGTCCAACCCCGACCACCTGACGATGGCCGTGCCCATGGTGCTCAACCTGGGGCTCTCGGGGCAGCCGTTCGCGGGCCCGGACATCGGCGGGTACGCCGATCCGCTGACGGGCGAGGAGTACGCGGCGTGGATCGGGATCGGCGCGCTGCTGCCGTTCAGCCGCGCGCACACCGAGAAGGGCAACATCCGCAAGGAGCCCTGGAGCTTCGGGCCGCGCATCGAGATGATCGCGAAACGCGCGATCGAGACGCGCTACCGACTGATGCCCTACCTGTACACGGTGTTCGAGGAGTCGGCGCGCACCGGCCTGCCCGTGGCACGGCCGGCGTTCTTCACCGACCCCGGCGCCGCGTGGCTGCGCGCGCACGACCACGAGTTCCTGATCGGCGACGACGTGCTGGTGACCGCGCGCTGGGGCGACTCGTCACGCGGCCGCACCTGCCTGGCCGACGATCCCGCGCGATGGCGCGCCGTGACGCTGGTGGCGGGTGAGGCCACGCCGCTCCTGCCCACGGTGTCCGTTCGCGCGGGTGCGATCGTGCCCACCGGCCCGATCTTGCAATGGACCGACGAGCAGCCGTTGACCGACGTGGAACTGTTGGTGTCACTCGATGCGAGCGGCCGCGCCACCGGCACACTGTACGAGGACGCCGGGGATGGCTTCGGATTCGAACGCGGTGAACTGATGCGCACGACGTTCACCGCCAAGCTCGAGGGCGGGACGGTGCGCGTGAAGCGCGAGGCCACCGGCACGTTCGCGCTGCCCTCGGCTCGCCGCTATCGCGTCACGCTGCTCGGCGCCCCGAGTGGAACGCGGGTGGAGGGGCTATGACCTGGCGGGACTACTTCGCGATGGGCGCCATGGTCGTGCTGGTGTTCGGCGCGATGATCGCCATCCGCCGGCTGGTGGCGAAGAACGACGAGGACATGAAGTAGCGCCGTGGCCGCGGGCGACCGACAGGAGCCGCGCACCTTCGCCACCGCGGCCGCGTTCCGCAAGTGGCTCGCGGCGAACCACGCCACGGAACGCGAACTGCTCGTGGGCTTCTACAAGGTGGGCAGCGGAGTGCCCAGCATGACGTGGCCCGAGTCGGTGGACGAGGCGCTCTGCGTGGGTTGGATCGACGGGATCCGGCGACGCGTGGACGAGACGCGCTACACGATCCGTTTCACGCCCCGCCGCCCCGGGAGCATCTGGAGCGCCGTGAACATCGGGCGAGTGGCCGTGCTCGAGAAGGCGGGCCGCATGCGCGCTGCGGGCCGCGCGGCCTTCGCGGCGCGGCGCGAGAATCGCTCCGGCGTCTACGCGTTCGAGCAGCGCGAGGCCCGGCTCGATGCGGCCGGGGAACGCGCCATGCGGCGCGTGCCCGCTGCGTGGGCTCACTGGCAGAGGGAGGCGCCGTCGTACAAGAAGGCCGCGAGCTGGTGGGTGATCAGCGCCAAGCGCCCCGAGACGCGCGCGCGACGCCTGGCGCAGCTGATCGCCGATTGTGCCGCGGGGCTGCGGATCAAGCAGATGCGACGGTAGGGGCACTCATTCGGAGAACTCTCGCACTGGCGTCGCCTGATCCAGCCCCACTCGGCCCGTCGTGATCTCGGCGCGCATGTAGTTCTCGCCCTTCATCTTCACGCCCGCCAGCCGTCGCAACATGGCGAGCTGGCCGGTGTGCGTGAGCGCATCGGCGATGCCGCCCTGGAACACGCGCCCCGGATCCCAGCGGATCTCGCCACCCGAGGCCAGATGCGCGTCGAGTGCCGCGAGCGAGGTGAAGAACCGCTCGACCTGCTGGGACCATGGCAGCGCCTCGACCTCCTTGAAGACATGCTCACCATCGCGCACGAGACAGAGGCACCAGTCCACCAGATCGGTCATGTGCCGCACCAGCCACTGCGGC
>CADEFY010000357.1 GCA_902826705.1 uncultured bacterium | reverse complement strand
GTGCTGGTGACGCAGGTGCCGCCCAACTCCGGCACGCTCAACACGGTCGGCTCGCTGGGCGTGAACGTGAACGCGGTGAACGGCTTCGACATCTCCGGCATGTCGGGTGTGGCGTACGCCGCGCTCAATGGCGGCACGTCGCAGTCGCAGCTCTACACGATCTCGCTCGGCTCGGGCGCTGCCTCGCAGGTGGGTTGGATCGGCTGCCAGGAGCCGATCATCGGCCTGAGCGTGAGCCCGCTGGCGCCCACACCGGCAGCGCCGAGCACGTGGGGCCGCATCAAGACGCTCTATCGCTGACATGGAGTGACCGGCTGTCCAGCAGGCATCGGCCCGTCGCGCACACGCGCGGCGGGCCTTGCCGCGTGCAGGGGCGCGGGCTAGCGTGGTCGGTCCACCCACGCTCAGGAGCCCCTCCATGCCCGTCGCAGCCGTCACTGCCGAGTCGCTCGCGGAGCTGACCGCGCAGCTCGTCGACATCCCGAGCGTCACCGGGCAGGAGCGCGCCATCGCCGACTGGATCACGGCGCGGCTCACGGCTCGTGCCACGGGCGAGGTGCTGCGCAGCGGCGATGCCGTGGTCTGGCGTGGTCCCGAGCGCGGCCGGCCGCGGGTGGTGCTGGTCGGGCACACGGACACGGTTCCGCCGCAGGGCAACGTCGGCGCGCGGCGCGAGGGCGACAGGCTCTATGGGATCGGCGCCACCGACATGAAGGCGGGGGATGCGGTGATGCTCGCGCTCATCGAGTCGCTCGATCCGGCCGCGCTCCGCTTCGATCTCGCCTGCGTGTTCTACGACGCCGAGGAGGGGCCCGCCGCGAACAACGGCTTGAAGCGCCTGCTGCTCGAGATGCCGTGGCTCACGCAGGCCCACCTGGCGATCGTGCTCGAGCCCACCGATCTGCGGATCGAGATGGGCTGCAACGGCATCGTGAACGCCGAGGTCACCGTGCCGGGCGTGGCGGGGCATGCCGCGCGGCCGTGGAGTGGGGACAACGCGGTGGCCAAGGGCGCGGCGTGGTTGTCCGAGATCACGCGCGTGGGATGGGAGGAGCGACAAGTGCAGGGAATCGCCTACCGCGAGACCCTGCAGGTCACCACCGTGCGAGCCGGGGTCGCACGCAACGTGATCCCAGCCGAGATGGTCGTGAACCTCAATCACCGCTTCACGCCCGACCGCACCACTGAGGACGCGATCGCGCGGCTGCGGGCGCGCGTGCCACAGGAGTTCGGGTTCGCGGTCGTCGACTCGGCGCCGCCCGGCGGCGTGAGCCTCGACCACCCGGACGTGGCGGCGTTCATCCAGCGCTTCTCGCTCGAAGTCGCGGGCAAGCAGGGATGGACCGACGTGGCGCGGTTCACCAGCGTCGGGGTGCCCGCGTTCAACTACGGCCCCGGGCTCGCGGAGCTGTGTCACCGCACCGATGAGCACCTGCCGATCGCCAACCTCGCCGTCGTGTACCAGAACCTGGCGGCCTTCCTCGGAGGGCCCGATGCCCGCTGATGTCCCGACGCCGATCGCCGGTCCGATCCACCCGTTGCTGCGCTCGACCGAGGAGTATCCGTTCGTGCGGCTCGCGAAGCGGCGCGCAGCGCTGGCGCCCGCGGGCCTGCCGGTGATCGACTTCGGCATGGGCGACCCCCGGGGCGAGACGCCCGAGTTCATCCGCCGCACGCTCACGGCCGCGCTGCCCGCGGTCTCCAGCTATCCGGCCTCGGTGGGCAAGCGCGAACTGCGCGAGGCCTGTGCGCGGTGGCTCGGGCGCCGGTTCGGCATCCAGGTCGATCCCGAGCGCCACGTGCTGCCCGCCAACGGCACCAAGGAGGCGGTCTTCCTCATGGCGCTCGCAGCGAGCGATGTGGCGGGCGGCCGCGACACGGTGGTGATCCCGACGCCCGCGTACCCGGTGTACGACAGTGGCGCGCGCTACGCCGGGTGCACGCCGCACGGCGTGCCGCTTCGGAGCGAGGACGGCTGGCGGTTCGAACCCTCTCGCGTGCCCGATGCCGTCTGGCGGCGAGCGGCGCTGCTGTGGATCAACTCGCCGCACAACCCGACGGGCGCCGTCACGCCGAGCGAACTGGGAGCGCGCATCGTGTCCACGGCGCGACGGCACGGGTTCTGGGTCGTGAGCGACGAGGCCTACTCCGACCTGTGGTTCGAGGGCGGGCCGCCGCCCACACTGCTCGAACACGGCCTCGACAACGTGGTCGCCCTCTTCACATTGAGCAAGCGCAGCGCGATGACCGGCTATCGCAGCGGATTCATGGTGGGAGACGAGCGGCTGATCGACGCGCTGAGGCGCTTCCGTCCCAATGTCGGCGTCGCCACGCCCGACTTCATCCAGGACGCGGCGATCGCGGCGTGGGACGACGATGCGCACACCGCCGATCAGCGCCGCAGCTACGCCGAGAAGCGCACGCGCTTCCAGCAGCTGTTCGCACAGCGCGGCTGGCAGACCGAGGCGAGCGAGGCCACGTTCTATCTCTGGATGCGGGCTCCCGGGGGCGACGATGCGGCATTCGTCGACCGGCTGCTCGCGCTCGGGATCGTCGCCACGCCGGGGTCGTATCTGGGCGCCGGGGGCGAGGGATTCGTGCGATGGGCGCTCGTGCCCACGCTGGAGCAGTGCCGCGCGGCGATCGCGCGCATCGAGGAGGCGGGCCTGTGAGCGTCGTGAGCGACTACCCCGTGGCGCGCTGGACGGACACGATCGCGCGGGGATGGGCCGGCGATCTGCCGCTCGAGGACCCTTCGCTGCGCGGCGCCGTCGAGGGAGCCGTCGCCGCGCTCGATGCCGGCCATCTGCGCGTGGCCTCGCCACCGGCGCAGCCCGGTGGCGCGTGGACCACGCACGCCTGGCTCAAGCAGGCCATCCTGCTCTACTTCCGCATGCGTGT
>CADEFY010000356.1 GCA_902826705.1 uncultured bacterium | reverse complement strand
GGCTACCCGAGCTACGCCGCCTGGCGCCTCGAGGACCGCATGGCCAAGACACCCGAGCGCGCGCGCGAGCTGCTGATGGCCGTCTGGCCCGCCGCCGTGGCGCGCGTGCGCGAGGAGGTGGCCGACATGCAGGCCGTGGCCGACGCCCAAGGCGCCGGGATCACGATCGCCCCCTGGGACTATCGCTTCTACGCGGAGCAGGTGCGCCAGGCGAAGTACGAGCTCGAATCGGACGAGGTCAAGCAGTACCTGCAGCTCGACCGCCTGCGCGAGGCGATGTTCTTCGTGGCGGGCGAGCTGTTCGGCTTCGCCTTCACGCCGGTCCCCGAGGGACCCGGGGGAGCGCGCGGCAAGGTCCCGGTCTTCCACCCGGACGTCCGCGTCTTCGAGGTCACGGACCGCGAGACCGGCGCGCACGTCGGCCTCTGGTACCTCGACCCCTACGCGCGCCAGGGCAAACGCTCGGGGGCCTGGGCCACGACCTACCGCGACCGCGAGACCTTCGACGGTGCTCGGACCGTGCTGGCCGCCAACAACTCGAACTTCGTCAAGGGCGCGCCGGGCGAGGCCGTGCTGATCTCGTGGGACGACGCGACCACCCTGTTCCACGAGTTCGGCCACGCGCTGCACTACCTGTCGGCCGACGTGGCTTACCCGACGCTCGGCAGCGGCGTGCGCGACTACACCGAGTTCCAGTCGCAGCTGCTCGAGCGCTGGCTGTCGACGCAGCCGGTGATCGAACGCTTCCTCGTGCATCACGAGACCGGCGCGCCGATGCCGGCCGAGCTGGTCGCCAAGCTGAAGCGCGCGGCGACCTTCAACCAGGGCTTCGACACCACCGAGTACCTGGGCTCGGCGATCCTGGACCTCGAGTACCACACGCTGGCGCTGGCCAGCGCGGACGCGCTCGACCCGGACGCCTTCGAGCGCGACACGCTGGCCCGGCTCGGGATGCCGAGCGAGCTTCCGATGCGCCACCGCAGTCCCCACTTCACCCACGTCTTCTCGGGCGAGGGCTATTCGGCGGGCTACTACGGCTACCTGTGGGCCGACGTGCTGACGTCGGACGCGGCCGAGGCCTTCGCGGAGGCGCCCGGCGGGTTCTACGACGCCGAGCTCGCCCGCAAGCTGGTGGAGCACCTGTTCGCGCCGCGCAACGCGATCGACCCGGCCGAGGCCTACCGCGCCTTCCGCGGCCGCGACGCGCGCATGGAGGCCCTGATGCGCGACCGCGGCTTCCCGGTCCCCGCGGGCTGAGACCGGCGCGGTGGCTGGCACGATCTTCGGCCTGGGCTACGCGACGCCCTCCGAGTGGGTCGCCGAGGTGCAGCGCGACCCGCTGGCCCTGCTGTCGGACCACGCGCACTGCGAGCTGCGCGCGGCGGCCTCGGCCCAGGCCATGATCGTGCGCAACCCGGGCCGCACGGACTTCGTGTGCCAGATGCTCGCGCTGGCCCGGGAAGAGCTCGAGCACTTCGAGCAAGTGACCGCGTTGCTCGCCGCGCGCGGTGGCCGGCTCGACCACAAGCAGCCGAACCCGTACGCGGACGGCCTGCTCGCGGGCTCGGTCGCGGGGCGCACGGATCCGTTCCTCGACCGGCTGCTGGTCGCCGGCCTGATCGAGACCGAGCAGGCGCACCTGCACTACGGCGACCAGGCCGGCATCGAGTCGGTGGGTCGCACGATCGGCATGCGCCGCATGGGCAGGCCCGACGACATCGGCGACGTGTGCGTGTTCCTCAGCTCGCCGCTCGCGCGCTGGATGAGCGGCGGCCCGGTGTACGTCGACGGCGGCGGCGAGGGTCCGGCCTTCCAGCGCGCCGCGATCAACGTGCGCAAGGACCCGCGCGAGGCCTAGTGTCCTGTCCCAGAAGTCCGCTCGCATTCTCGACGGCCGCTGCATCCGCGCTCGCGTCGTTGCACTCACTCGACGGATCTACGGATTCGCCTCGTTCGTGCGCCTTGCGAGCACGGCGCATCGGCCGCGAGAATTGCGTCGGGACTTCTGGGGCAGGACACTAGTGCGGCTGCACTGCGTGCAGCACGTGCCCTTCGAGGGCCCGGCGGCGATCGCGGACTGGTGCGCCGCGCGCGGCCACGTGCTGGTCGGCGTGCATCCGTACCGTGGCGATGCCTTCCCGCCGATCGAGTCGGTCGAGGGGCTGATCGTGATGGGCGGGCCGATGAGCGCCAACGACGATGCGAAGCTCACCTGGCTCGCCGACGAGAAGCGCCTGGTCGAGCGCGCGCTGCGCGCCGGCCGGCCCGTGCTGGGCGTGTGTCTGGGGGCGCAGATCCTGGCTAGCGTTCTGGGCGCGCGCGTCTACCGCGCCCGGGAGCGCGAGATCGGCTGGTGGCCGCTGCGCGTGCGCCCCGAGGCGCGCGAAACCGGCCCGCTCTCGAGCTGGCCCGACACGCTCGTGCCGCTGCACTGGCACGGCGAGACCTTCGACCTGCCCGCAGGTGCCGTGCACCTGGCCGAGACCGACGCGGTCCCGCACCAGGCCTTCAGCCACGGCCGCGCGCTGGGCCTGCAGTTCCACGTCGAGGCGACACCGGGCAGTGTCGCGGAGATCACGGCGGCCTGCGCGCACGAGATCGGCAGCGGCCGCTTCGAGCAGCCGGCGTCCGGGATCCGCGCCCAGTCGGAGTGCTGCGCCGCGCTGCGACCGCTGCTTTTCGCCGCGCTCGGCGAGCTGTTTAGGCAGTGAGGGCCGACGATCGGGCGGTCGAACGCGTGTGACTCCGATCTCCTGCGCGGCTCGCATCGGTCACGAGGCGATGGATCGGCACTGAGCCCGAAACCCTCGGCATCGTTCTGCTGCGGCCGCCAAGGGCACGTCATCTCGACGCTTGCTCGGCCGGCGGCTCCTCGACGTATGGATGCATACGCCTGCGGGCCGCCGGGCGCCGGGA
>CADEFY010000355.1 GCA_902826705.1 uncultured bacterium | reverse complement strand
CCACGGCCTTCACGCCGCTGCCTGCGGGCACGTATGACCTCGAGGTGCGACTCGCTGGCAGCGCGACCGTGGTGCTCCCTCTGCCGGGCATCCGGCTCGAGCGTGGCCGCATCTACACGTTCTACGCCAAGGGTCTGGTCGGCGGCACGGGCGCGCAGGCGCTCGGTGCCGGTGCGATCCTCAACTACCCGGGCTTCGGCTACTTCAGCGGCAGCCAGGCGGTCGAGGCGGCGGCCTCGGACGTGGGGATGGCGGGCGAGGCGCTCTGAGGCGTTCGTCGACCGATCGTGCAGGGACTTGAGCGGCCCGGAGCGTGTGCTCCGGGCCGCTCGCGTCGCGGGTGCGCCGGCCGGCTACAGCGCCGCCGGATCCAGCGGCGCGAACGCGCGGTCGGCGCGGAACGGGTTGTCCGCGTGGGCCACCGTGCCGAGCACGCAGTCCATCGTGAGGCGCGCGCACGCGGCGGCGGACATCACGCCGTGCCCGCTGTGTCCCGTGTCGAGGAACAGGCCCGGGACCGCGCTCGCGCCGAGCAGCGGCCGGCGGTCGGGCGTGTCGTCGTACTGGCCCGCGCGCACGACCCAGTGCTGGTCCTGCCGCCGCCACACGCGCTCCCAGAACGGCGACAGCCGGGCCAGCGCCGTGGGGCGTGCGGGATCCAACAGCGCGAACGCGAAGCGGTCACTGGCGGGCACGACGTCGAGAGGATCCTCGGCCGCCACGTCGGGCAGCGTCAGCATGCCGTGCGCTCCCCCGCGCCACGGGCGCCAGTGGGCGCCGGATTCCTCGTCGATCGTCATCGGCGCGTCGGCGGGCGCCTCGGGCACGTGCGGCATCACGAGCCGGCAGCGCCGCGTGGGCGCGATCGGCAGCGCGAGCCCGGCCGTGGCGGCGAGCACGCCGGAGAACGGCCCGGCGGCCAGCACCACGGCCCCGGCCGCGATGGGGCCGCGGCTCGTGACGAGCCCGGTGACGCGCTCGCCCGACCGGGCGAACGCGCGCACGTCGGTGTCCACCACGCACGGCGCCTCGCTGGCGGCGGCGAAGCCGGTGGCGAGCCGCTTGGGATCGAGCCAGCCATCGGCGGCGCGGAAGCGCGCCTGCGTCACGCGCTCGGACAGCCACGGCCAGCGCGCACGGATCGTGCGCGGATCGAGGATCTCGACGTCGGAGAGTCCCCATTGCCGCTGGCGCTCGACGAGCGCGCGCTGTCGCGCCGCCGAGGACTCCTCGAACACGCAGAACAGATAGCCCTGGGGCATGATCCCCAGATCCCAGTCGGCGAGCCCGGTCTCGTCGGCGAATGCCGCATGGAAGCGCAGGCTCTCGCGCACGAGCCGCGACTCGGGCTCGTTGTCGAACTGCGCGCGGAATCCGCCGGTGGCCGCTGCGGTGGAGAGCGACGCGATCGCGGGGCGCCGCTCGATCACCACCGCCGACAGCCCGGCGCGCCTCGCGAAGTACGCCGTGGCGAGGCCGGCGATGCCGCCGCCCACGATGGCGACGTCGGTGGTGTCAGGCAGCTCGTGCGTGAGCCGGGGTGCGGGCGCGATCATGCGAAGACGTTAGCCCGGACGGTTCTTGAACCGCCAGTCGAGAGCGACAGATGCAGTGCGGTCGCAAGGCGCACGATCGTGCAGCGCAGCGAGCGCTCTGCGGATGGCGCGCGCAGGGGCACCCACCGAAGGTGGGTCCGGGCTCATGAACAGTCCGGGCCAGCGCGCCTTGACAGCGCGCGTCCATCACCCGGACGCTGCCGCGCATGCAGAGTCTGCCGACACCGACCCGGCGCGCCTCGCCGCGCGTGCGCTGGCGCGTGATCACGCTGGCCATGACGTCCGCGCTCGTGCTCTACAGCGGGCTCCTCCTGGCGTTCCGCTTCGCGGAGCTCATCCCCACGCCGCCACCGCCCACGGCCACCCTGCGGGTGCTGCTGCTCGCGCTCGGCGGTGTGCAGCTGGCTGCGGCGATCGCGTGGACGCTGGCCATGATCCCCTCCGCGCCGCCCGACGGGCTGCCGCGCACAGCGCTCGAGGCCGAGGGGCAGCGCTTCCTCACGCGCTCGATCGTCGGCTCGGCGCTGGCCGAGGCGGGCGGCCTCTTCGGGTTCATCCTGGCGCTGCTCGGAGGCTCGCTCACTGAGGCGGTGCTGCTGATGGGTCTGTCGCTGGTGGTGCAGGTCTCGCTCCTGCTGCCGCGCGGCGAGGCGTACTGGCGCGCGAGCGAGGAGCGTTACCCCGCGCATCAGACGCCGTAGACGTCGGTGCGCTTGTCGTGCAGCCAGTGGTCGAACCAGCGGCGGATGTGCTGCTGGTTCTGCACGCGCCGCGACGGCATGCCGCTGCGTGAGAGCTCGTGGTTCTCACCCGGGAATCGCACCATGACCACGGGCTTCCGTCGATAGAGCAGGCCTCGGAACATGGCCTCCCCCTGCGCGATCGGCGTGCGCCAGTCCTCCTCGCTGTGGATCACCATGAGCGGCGTCTCGATGCGCTCGATCAGGCTGACCGGTGAGCGCTGTGCGAAGTCGTCCGGGTGCTCCCAGGGAGCGCCGCGGAACCAGAACGGCGTGAACATGGCGAAGTCGCAGCTCGACCACATGTTGTTCCAGTCGGCCACACAGCGCTGCGTGACGGCCGCCTTGAAGCGGTGGGTGTGCGCGATGATCCAGTTGGTGAGCAGACCGCCGTAGCTGCCGCCGGTCACGCCCAGCCGAGACTCGTCCACGCAACCGCGCGCGATCAGCAGGTCGACGCCCGCGAGCACGTCCTCGTGTTCGGTGGTCGGCATGCGGTACTGCAGGCCGTTGGCGAACGCGTGACCGTAGCTCGTGCTGCCGCGCGGATTGGTGTACAGCACCAGATTGCCGGCGGCGGCGAGGACCCGGAACTCGTGGAAGAACCCCACGCCGTACGCCGTGTGCGGCCCGCCATGGATCTCG
>CADEFY010000354.1 GCA_902826705.1 uncultured bacterium | reverse complement strand
TGAACGCCAGCTCGCGGCCCGCGGCATCGAACGCCGAGCCCACCACCTCGCCGGCCTGGTTCACGTCGTTGGCATCGCTCCGGGCGCCGCCGAACGTGCCGAGGTCGGTCATCACGCCCGCGCGCCACCGGAACGCGCGCGGCACCGTCTCACCCGTCCGGTACGCCCAGCCCACCACGTCGCCGTCACGGTTGATCGCACGCGCCAGACTCTGCGTGCCGCCGAGCGTGCCCAGGTCGATCACGTCGCCGAAGCGGTAGAGCATCGCGTGCACGACGCCGCCAGGCACGAACGAATAGCCGACGCTCGTGCCCTTGCCGTCGAGCGCGACGGCGCCTGCGGCGAGCGGACCGCCGAGGCCTCCCAGATCGACCACTTGGAACTCGCTCGCCCGCGCGCTGCCCGCCGCGAAGAGGGCGGCGAGGAGCGTGGGGACCCAGCGGGCGCATCGGGCGCGGGCGCGCATGGGGATGAGCCTACTCCTCGGCCCCCGGGTCGCGGAAGGGCCCGAGGATCAGCGGTCCCGGCCGCGCAACGCGCGCTGATGGAGCCAGGCGTCCATGAGCGTCACGGCCATCATGGCCTCGGCCACCGGCACGACGCGCGGGCAGATGCACGGATCGTGGCGGCCCTCGATGGCCACTGTCTCGGTGCCGCCGTCCTTGCGCGCCATGGTCTGCGGCAGGCCGATGCTGGTGGCGGGCCGCACGGCCACGCGCACCACCACGCTGGCGCCGTTCGAGATGCCGCCCGCGATGCCACCCGCGAAGTTGGTCGTGTGGCGCTCGCCGTCGAACACGTCGTTCGTCTCGGAGCCGTGCCGGGCGCACATCGCGAACCCGCCGCCGATCTCGACGCCCTTGGTGGCCGGGATCGACAGCATCGCCGCGCCGAGCTGCGCATCGAGCTTGGCCATGGTGGGATCCCCCCAGCCCGCGGGCACGCCGTCGGCGACCACCTCGACGACGCCGCCCACCGAGTCCCTGGCATCGCGCACCGCTGCGATCGCCGCCGCCATCTCGACCGCGGCCGTCGCATCGGGACAGCGCACGGGATTCTGCTCCACCTGCGCCCAGTCGCGTGCGGCGGCGGCGATCGCGCCCACCTGCACCGTGCCGCCCACGATGCGCACGCCCACGGTGGCGAGCGCCGAACGCGCGATCGCACCCGCTGCGACGCGGCCGATCGTCTCGCGGCCGCTGCTGCGACCGCCGCCACGATGGTCGCGCACGCCGTACTTGGCCCACGTGCTGTGGTCGGCATGCCCGGGACGGAAGACGTCCTTGAGGGCGTCGTAGTCCTTGGAGCGTGCATCGGTGTTGCGCACGATCATCGCGATCGGCGAGCCGAGGGAGACGCCCTCGAACACGCCCGACAGGATCTCGACCTGGTCGCCCTCCTGCCGCTGCGTCGTCAGCGCGCTCTGCCCGGGGCGCCGGCGATCGAGCTCGTGCTGGATCGCCGCGGCATCGACCGCGAACCCGGGCGGCATGCCGTCGATCACCACGCCCACGCCGGCGCCGTGCGACTCGCCGAACGTGGTCAGCCGGAACAGGTGCCCGAACGTGCTGCTCACCGCCGCCGGGCCTTCGGCTTGGGCCGCGCCGCCTTGGCACTCCGGGCGGCCGCGGGCCGGAGCGCGGCGATCGTGCGGGCGCGGAACGCCTGATGCTCCCGCACCATCCGCTCGAACTGATAGAGGTACGTGGCGCGGATGCTCTCGCGCGCACCCGCGATCCACGGTTCGCATCGCGCCCACGTCACCACGTCCTCGCCCGTGTGGTCGAAGAACAGCTCGTCATGCAGCACGCCGCGATTGACGAGCGTGCCGACCATCTCCCAGTACGAGATCGTCATGCGGAACCAGCGGTCCTCCACCGAGTGCGACAGGTAGCGCGCCTGGATCTCGGACCAACTCGCGGCCTTGAACTCGGTCAGGAACCACTGGCGCGCCCGGCGAAGCTCGGGCTCGCGGCGCATCTCGTAGAGCTGCAGCAGCAACTGCGCGTCGGCGTGGCTGGGCTTGCGTGCCATGGCGTGCTCCTCAGTTGGGCTTCCAGTCGGGCAGTCGGCCCGGGGTCCACGGGGCGCCGGCGCTCTCGGCGCGTCGCTCGAGGTCGGCGATGTCGGCGAGGATCCCGCGCAGCGTGCCCAACTCGCGCGTGAGGTCGCCCGAGGCGATCTCTGCGTTGCGGCGATGCGTCGCCGTGGGCGCGCTCGTCGAGGTCCACGCGCCATCGATGATCTGGGACACACGCTCGAGCAGCGAGGGCGGAGTGGGCTCGTTGCGGCGGCGCAGGAACGCATCGCCTTCGAGCCGCAGCGACACATCGGCGCACCGCCGCTCGAGCGCCAGCGCCTCCTGCCGCATCGCCGCCGTGGCGCGAGGCGTGTCGTCCAGCGCCGCCTTGAGGTGCCGGGCGCGTGAGGTGGCTTCGGCCAGCGCACGCGAGGTGCCGAGCGCCGAGCGCTGCAGGCTCGCGACCTGGGCCTGGAACGCCACCAGGCCAGGGCGGTCGGCCGCTGGCAGCGTGGTGTTGGCGAGCGGCACGCACTCGAACTCCTGCGGCTCTCCGAGCGGCGACTCGACGCCGTCGATGCGCTGCGAGAGCTGCACGCGGTAGCGACCCGGCAGGGCGAGCGGCCCGCCGCCGTCGGATTCGAAGTCGCCGCGTGTGCGGCCGCCGAGCGTGGTCGGCTCGGGAGCGGGCCAGCGGAAGTCCCACGCCGCGCGATGGAACCCCTTGCCCGTGGCACCCCGGATGCGCCGCACCGTGCGGCCCTCGGTGTCGGTCACGGTGAGCAGGATCTCGGGCTCCTCCTCGCGCTCCTCGGCCCGCAGCGCCTCCCAGCTCGGATAGGGCGTGCCGGCACCGGACTTCTGCAGCTCCTTCTCGGCGTCTCGGCGCGCCTTGCGGCGGCTCTCGAGCCCCTGCTTCAGG
>CADEFY010000353.1 GCA_902826705.1 uncultured bacterium | reverse complement strand
AGCCGCAGGATCGCCGAGCCGCCCTCGAGCGTGTAGGCGATGCCATTGACGACGCCGTCGACGATGCGCTCGTCCCAGAACCGCCAGAGGGCGATGGAGAACCGGTGCAGCGGCTGCACGACCGCGGCCTCGTAGGCCTCGTCGACCCACCACTTCTCGAGGAAGAGGCGGTGCATGCCGGCGAAGCGCTGCTGCAGCGAGGTCGCGATGCCCGGTTGCTGCAGGTAGAAGCGGAACGCCATCCCGATGCCGATGACCGCGACCAGCACCGACAGGCCCATGAGGCCGAGTTCCGCCCCACGCGAGATCGTGTGATGCGCCCCCCCGTGACCGGCGTCGTGCGCGCCGCTGTGCAGCACGGGCGCGAGCCAGCGCTCGAGCGGGTGGCCGCCCTCATGGAACGGCATGCCGATCCAGCCGCCGATCACCGAGAGCACGGCGAGCACGGCGAGCGGCACGGTCATGACGGCTGGCGACTCATGCACATGATGCTCGGCCTCGTGCGAGAGCCGGGACTTGCCGCGGAACGTGAGCACGTAGAGGCGGAACATGTAGAAGGCCGTGAGCATCGCGCCGACCGTGCCCGCGGCCCAGACGCCGAAGTGCCCGCTGGTGAACGCGTGATGCAGGATCTCGTCCTTGCTGAAGAAGCCGGCGAACGGCGGGATCCCGGCGATCGCGATGCACGCGATCAGCATGGTGGCGTGCGTGACCGGCAGCTTGCCCGCCAGGCCTCCCATGCGGCGCATGTCCTGCTCGTGATGCAGCGCGTGGATCACCGAGCCGGCGCCGAGGAACAACAGCGCCTTGAAGAACGCGTGCGTCATGACGTGGAACAGTCCCGAGCCGAACGCGCCGACGCCGCAGGCGAAGAACATGTAGCCGAGCTGGCTCACCGTGGAGTACGCCAGCACGCGCTTGATGTCGTTCTGCGCAAGGCCGATCGTGGCGGCCAGGAGCGCCGTGGCGGCGCCGATGATGGCCACCACTTCCATCGTGGTCGGCGCGAGCTCGAACAGCACGTGGCTGCGCACGATCATGTACACGCCGGCCGTGACCATGGTCGCCGCGTGGATCAGCGCGGAGACGGGCGTCGGGCCCTCCATGGCATCGGGCAGCCACACGTAGAGCGGGATCTGCGCGCTCTTGCCGGTGGCGCCGAGGAACAGTAGCAGCGTGGCCGTGGTGATGGCGATGCCGCCCAGCGCGAACACCGCGGGCGCCGCCGCGAACACCCGCTCGTAGGACACGGACCCCGTGTGTGCGATCAGGAACAGCAGGCCGAGGATGAAGCCGAAGTCGCCGATGCGGTTGACGATGAACGCCTTCTTGCCGGCGTCCGTGGCGCTCTGCTTCTCATGCCAGAAGCCGATCAGCAGGTACGAGCAGAGCCCGACGCCCTCCCAGCCCACGAACATGAGCAGGAAGTTGTCCGCGAGCACCAGCGTGAGCATCGCGAACATGAAGAGGTTCAAGTACAGGAAGAACCGCCGGTACGACGGGTCCTCGTGCATGTACCCCGTGGAATACACATGGATCAGCGACCCCACGCCGGTCACCACCAGCACCATGATCGCCGAGAGCGGATCGAGCAGGAACGAGACCTCGGCGGAGAAGTCGCCCACGCGCATCCAGGTCCACGCGTGCTCGACGATCTGCCGGTCGTGTTCGGGCAGTCCCGCCAGTTGCAGCACGGCGCGGAGCGCCGCCACGAACGACAGGATCACCGCGCCGCAGGCGAGCACCGTGGTGCCGCGCTTACCCAGCCGGTCGCCCAGCAGCAGATTGAGCGCGACGGCCGCCAGTGGCAGCGCCGGGATGATCCAGAGCAGGGGGAGGTTCACGCGTCAGCCCTTGAGCAGGTTGATCTCGTCCACGAGGATCGTCTCGCGGAGCCGGAACACATTGACGATGATCGCCAGCCCGATCGCCACCTCGGCGGCTGCCACGGTCATCACGAAGAACACGAAGATCTGCCCGTCGAGCGAGTTCATGTGTCGCGCGAAGGCGACGAACGCGAGGTTCGCGGCGTTCAGCATGAGCTCGATCGACATGAAGATCACGATGGCGTTGCGCCGCACCAGCACGCCAACCACGCCGATCACGAACAGGATCGCGGAGAGGGCGATCAGCCATGACAGCGGGATCATGCGCCCTCCTTGGAGTCGGGCGGCGCGGCACTGTGGCCCTTGGCGATCACGATGGCGCCGACCATGGCCACGAGCAGCAGGATCGACGTGATCTCGAACGGGAACAGATACTTGGAGTAGAGCGTCTGTCCGATCGCCGCTGCATTGCCGCCGGCCGGATCGGCCACCGGCGGCTGAACCGGTCCCAGCGCCCAACCGCGCGACAGCAGCGTGCCGCCCGCGAGCAGCAGCAGCGCGCCGAGCGCCCAGCCGATGCCGCGCCGGACCGCGATCGCGAGGCCGCGTTCCACGTCGTGCTGCAGGTTCAGGTACATGATCACGAACAGGAAGAGCACCATGATGGCGCCTGCGTAGACCAGGATCTGCACCATTCCCAGGAACTCTGCGTGCAGCAGCAGGTAGATGCCGGCCAGCGACACGAACGCGAGCACCAGGAAGAGCGCGCTGGTGACCGGGTTCTTGTGCAGCACCACCATGAGGGCGGTGGCGATGAGCAGCCCCGCGAATCCGAGGAAGAGGATGGGGACCATCAGCCGTGCGTCCTCCAGTAGACGACGAGCGCGGCGAGCACGACGTTGGCGATGGAGGCCGGCAGCAGCACCTTCCAACCGAGATCCATGAGCTGGTCATAGCGCAGGCGCGGGAACGTCCACCGCACCCACATGAACAGGAACATGAATGCAGCCAGCTTGAGCAGGAACCACAGGAGTCCGAGCACGTCCGGCCCAGGCCCGTCCCAGCCGCCCAGGAAGAGCGTGATGCACACGCTGCTGATCGCGAGCATGTTCATGTACTCGCCCAGGAAGAACAGCGCCCACTTCAT
>CADEFY010000352.1 GCA_902826705.1 uncultured bacterium | reverse complement strand
GGTCCAGGCGAGCAGCGCTCCTGTACCGTCCGGCGCCATGCAGAGCTCGAACTGGTCGTTGGGCTGAGTGCACACCGCCTGCCCGTTGACCGCGAACACCGGGGATCCAGCCGACGAGAGCCGTTGCACGTAGATGTCGCGGGCGTTGGCCGGAGTCCGCAGGTCCGTCCAGGCCACGAACGCCCCGCCGGTCCCGTCGCTGGTGATGCACGCCGACTCCTGGTCGCCGGCCGCGGTGCACACGGCCACCCCGTTGGCGGTCCACGATGCGGTGCCATTGCTGTTGAGGCGCTGTGCGTACAGGTCCTCGCCCGTGGTGCCGACATTGCGGTCATCGCGCCACACGATCAGCGCTCCGCCCGAGCCATCGGGCGCCACGTCGTAGACCGACTGGGTCCCGGCGGCACTCACCACCACCACCCCGTTCGCGGTCCACACCTTGTTGCCATTGCGATCGAACCGCTGCGCGCGCAGGTCGTACGACGAAGCGAAGTCGCGCCACACCACGATGCAGCCACCGGCGCCATCGCTCACCATGCGCGGAACGTCCTCGCTCCCACTGAGCGACGAGACGGGCACATTGCCGGAGTACGGATCGGTGGGCCATGCCGCCTGCGCGGGGGCGGACAGCGCGCCGAGGAGGCAAGCGGAGAGCAGGAGTCGAGGGAGCATGAGCGGGGACCTCGGGAGGCGGAGCCAGGGGATCAGGTTCGATCCCTTCAAGTCTAGATCGGGCGGGGGCGGAGGCAATGGGAAAGTGCTGACGTCCCGAGCCGGCCCCCTCCACCGAGCGGATCGCCTGCATCGAGGCTCGACGTGAAAGGACTCGAGTATGAGAATGGGCCATCGTCGAGGGCCGCCGTGGTGGTCCTCCATCTCGCGATCTGCCCCACGAGACCCCATGGCCTCTCCCTTCAGTCGTCTGCTCGCCACCGCCGCGACTGCCGCGCTCGCCGCGAGCGCCGAGGCGGCCGCCATCCGTGGCCGCTTCGTCGAGCCGCCCGGCGATGCACCGCTCGCCGCGGTCGAGGTGGTCGCGCGTCGCGCCGCAGACTCCACGGTGGTCGCGCACACGCTGAGTGGAACCGATGGGCGATTCACGCTCGATGGGTTGCCGCTCGACACGTATCTGCTACGTGCCTCGCTGCTCGGCCATGCCACACTGCATCGCGCCGGGCTCGAACTCACCGAGCAGGCTCCGGTCCTCGAACTCGGCACGCTTCCTCTCGCGGTCGCCGCTCTCGCGCTGCCGGGGATCACCGCCACCACCGAGCGCGCCACCAGCACGGTCGCGCCCGATCGCAACATCTACCTCACGAAGGACATGCCTGCGGCGGCTTCAGGCACGGCTGTCGACATCCTGCGGACTGTGTCCGAGCTCGAGGTCGACATCGAGGGCCGGGTCAGTCTGCGCGGCAGTTCCAGCGTCAACGTCCAGATCAACGGTCGACCCACCCCCATGACGGGCGACGCGCTGGCCACCTATCTGCGGCAGTTCCCCGCCAGCCGCATCGAGCGCATCGAGGTGATCGCCAACCCCTCCGCTCGGTTCGATCCCGAGGGCACGGCGGGCATCGTGAACCTCGTCCTCAAGGACGATGTCGACCTTGGGTTGAGCGGGAGCCTGACGCTCACCGCAGGGCTCCGCTACAACGGGCCGAGCGCGCGCGTCGCCTGGCAGAAGGGCCCGCTGAGCGTGTTCGGAGGCCTCTCTGGCAACCTGGGTACCGGGGAGTTCGAGTACCGAAGCGCTCGCCAGAACCTGCTCGCTCAGCCCATGAGCTACTTCGACGTCGCGAGCGGTTCGGACTCCAGGAGCGGGAATGCCAATGCCGATCTGTCGGTCGACTATGTGCTGGGAAAGCGGTTCACGTTCTATTCCACGTTCAATCAGTTCATCAACTCGTTCGAATCGGACGGCTTGTCCCACTTCGCGCTGTTCGACTCCGCACGCGCCGTCACGTCGCTCTACGATCGCGTCAGCCAGGGTGACTATGACGGCAACACCAGCTCGATCACTCTGGGGCTGCAGCATGTGGTGCAGAAGGGCCGCGATGAGCGGGTGCTCGAGTTCCTGAGCAGCGTCGCGCGGAACGACAATCTCACCCGCGGCAACAGTGTGCGCTTCTTGCCGACCGGTCCGGACGACCCACGGTCCGAACACGCGATCGCATCGGCCCAGGTCAATCGCTCCTGGGAGATGAGCGACACGCGGCCGGTGCCTGCGCTTGGAGCGAGTGGAAAGCTCGAACTGGGTTACCGCGGCTCCGACCGGCGCAACACGAGGTCGGCACAGCTCGAGTACTTCGAAGGCGACAGCCTCGTGCTCACTCCGCTGAGCAGCGCCACGGATGACGTGCACCACGAACGCTTCCACTCCGGCTACGTCACACTCGGGAGCACGTTCGGCAAGCTGTCGCTCCAGCTGGGAGCGCGTGCGGAAGCGGCCAGCACTTCATTCGAGGTACGCGCGACCGCTCGAACCTACGACAACGACTACCGGAGCCTGTTCCCCAGCGCCAACATCGCTTGGGACTTCGGTGCCGGCCGCACAGCGCGAGTGACCTACTCCAAGCGGATCGAGCGCCCCTCGTCGAACTTCCTCAATCCGTTCGTGCACTCGCCCGACTCGCTCCATCGATCCATCGGCAACCCCGACCTTGCGCCCAAGTACACGCACTCCTACGCGCTCGAAGCGAGCTGGTCGGGTTCGCGTGGGATGTTGCGGCTGTCACCGTTCCTCCGAGAGACGATCGACAATTGGGACCAGGTCACCCTCGTCGACTCCTCTGGTGTGGCGACCACCACGTGGCGGAATGCATCGTCGATCCGCCTGATCGGATCCAGCTTCACGGCCTCGCTGCGACAGACCAAGCGGCTGGGGGGCACGGTGAGCGTGAGCGTGTTCCGCGAGCGCCACGACGCCGCCAACATCGCAAGCGGCTCCCAGCGCGAGGCCACGAACTGGTCGGCCAATGGCAACGCGACCATCAAGGC
>CADEFY010000351.1 GCA_902826705.1 uncultured bacterium | reverse complement strand
GGGCTACGTGGCGGCCGTCTTCCTCGTCGGCACGCGCCAGCATGCGCTGGCGGTCCTCGGCCACGACGGGACGCACCGGCTGGCGTGCCGGTCGCGCCGCTGGAACGACGCGCTGACGGCGCTCTTGTGCTTCTGGCCGCTAGGTGTTTCCCTGCATGCCTATCGCCGTTTCCACATGCGCCATCACCGCCATCTCGGAACGGCCCGGGACGCCGAAGTCGTCTTCTGGCCGCAAGCGCGAGCGCGAGCCCGCATGGGTCGGCGCATGCTCTCCCTGGGCTTCCTGATGGATCTCCTCGGAGGGGGGGCGTGCCACATGCTCACGGTGATGCGCCGCATGGAGCCGCGGCGGAACGAGATCCTGATGCCGCTCGGCTACCTCGCGGGGATCGTTCTCGCGCTGCACCTCCTGGGCGCCTTGTGGATCGCACCGCTGTGGTGGACGGCGCAGCTCACCGTGTGCGCGGCCGCCATGCGCATCCGCGAGATCGCCGAGCACACGGGCACGACGGGCACGCACCTCGTGCGCGCCGGCTGGCTCGCTCGCCTGGTCGTCTTCCCGCACAACATCTGGTGCCACCGCGAGCACCACGAGCAGCCTGGGATCGCCTTTCCACGCCTTCCCTCGTTGAGGGCCGGGCTCGGGGGAGGGGAGCGAATCCCGACCGTCGCGGAGCTCTTCGATCGCCTCGGTAGGATCAGCCGCCGTGCGTAGGTTTCCCTGAACACTCCCCTACAAAGAGTTTCAAGACGTAGCGGCGGTGTCGCGCTTGCTCCCGAAGGGCTCGTAGGGCCCCAGGAGATAGCACTGACCAGGGTGCTCGGGAGGCGCCGGGCGTAATGGTGCCCGGGTCAGCGGTCGGAGCGCATGCTGGGGCCTCACAGCGGGCAGCGTAGGGCGCGGGAGCGTGCGACGACCGCGCCGCTAGCGCGAGCATGCGGACCATCCGCGGCTCGCACCCGGCGTGCGCAAGGGAATCGCACGCACGGAGCAGCGGTTCATTTGCCTTCGGCCTGCACAAGGGGCACGAATCCCTGGCGCCCTTCTCCGGCATCCGCGTGCGAGCTGGCAGCATGGCGCGCGCTGCGCGAGGAGTGCTCTCCGATCTGCCGCCTTCCGAACGCGCAAGCTGGCCTGAGCCTACCGTGTTGCTTCTAGCGAGCCCATGTCGCGGTTAGCGAACACCGAATCCCCTCTTATTCCCCCGAACATCCTGATGCCTCTTCGGTCTTTCTTGCCGAGGAGATGACTTGTGGGGCTTTTCTTGTTCGGTCCTCTCTCTTTCGACGTCCCAGTGAATGATCGGTCGACCCGACCGAGACACAGACAACGAACTAACCCGATCCTACGAATACAGCCATGAAGAAAATCATCTCGGTTCTCATTCTTGCCTCGACTCCGTTCTGCTTCGCAGCGCTAACGGAGGCAGAATCTGACATCGTCGGCACGGTAGTCATTCCGGCTGCTGAAGTCGGCAGTACCTGTGACGCCTGCGCTTCCAACAATACGGTGTGGTTCTCGGCAAAGGAAGGTCGAGTTGATGTGTCGGCGGACAGCTCGAAGACGGTGGATCTTGGTGTCCACCAGACCGAACTCACCTGGTACTGTGGAGGCACGCGGGAACGCTGCGCCAACGACAAGGCCTTCAATCGAGTTCGCTGTGAACGTGCAGGAAACGGCGCAATCACTTGGACGTTCTATTCGAGCTAGGTCAACTCCAATGAACAGGAGACCAGGATGCAGAATGGTCTGATGTTCTGGCGATCACCGCCTCCGCGTGCCTCGAAAGGCACCGGAGGCGGATCTATTGCATGCAACCTCATGTGTGACGCGGCCAGCTCTCCCCTGGTCAGCATGGGCCTTCTTGACATTCAGAGCCGCCAAGGGTGGGGGGGGTAGCTTGCGGTGGGTGCCGATCGGTGCCGCCCGCGCGGCGGATTCGGGTGGAGTCCGCAGGAGTAGCGCCGCCTCGTGCCGAATCCCGATCGCCTTGTGCCAGCATCCTGGGGGAGGTGTGCCGCCTCGCCCGTCGACGGCCGTGTCGCTTGCCGCAGCGGGTGGTAGCGCACCGCGCTCTCGATCACCTCGCCGCCCTCGCCGAGCTTCGAGAGCAGCGTGTAGGGGCCCAGCCGGATGGCGGCGGGCTCAGGGGAGAGCGAGCTCATCCGCGCGCCAGCATACGCAACGCGGGGCCCGTGCCAGCGCGCCGCGGGGAGTCCACCCGCAGCTCGGGACTGGCTGGGTCCTCCGTCGCTCGGGCCGATCCGCCGCCCCTCCGCGGAGGGGCGCTGCTTGTCGCTCTTCCAGAAGGGACCTATCCTGCGCGGGCGTGTGCCCGCAGGATTCCAGCTCCACGGTCGAGCTTCTCCAGCGCCATCGGCGCGGGGATTCCGGCGCGCTCGGGGAATTGCTCGTCCGCCACCGCGACTGGCTGTGGAGCTACGTCCGGCGCCGGATGGGAGCCGAGCTGCGCAGGTACGAGGCCTCGGAGGACGTGGTCCAGGACGTCCTGCGCAAGCTGATCGAGCAGGGCCCCGCCTTCGCTCCCCAGGACGACGATCAGTTTCGGCGCCTCGTCGCGACGATCGTGCTCAACCGGCTGCGCGACCGCCACGACTGGGTTCACGCGGCCAAGCGCGCGCGCGCGGACGCGAGGGGACTGGACCCCCTGGAGATCTCCCGCATCGGTGTTGCGGCCGCGTCCGTCGATCAGCCCTCCCGAGCGGCGGAGCGCGCGGAGGAAGCGGGTTTCGTGAACCTGGCGCTGCAGCTGATCGATCCCGACGAGGCCCACCTGATCCGGCTGCGCGACTGGGAAGGCCTGGAGTTCGCGCAGATCGGCATCCAGCTCGACATCGAGCCGGACGCCGCGCGCATGAGGTTCCAGCGGGCGGTGCGCCGGCTCGGTGGCATGATCAAGCGCCTGCAGGAGGGAGACCTGCACGAGCTCGCGCCGGACTTGCCTCCGGCGGGCTGACGCGCGCGCGAAGATGAGCCAG
>CADEFY010000350.1 GCA_902826705.1 uncultured bacterium | reverse complement strand
GGTAGTCCGGGCGCGTCGCGCCGAGGTCGAAGTACAGCTCGCTGCACGGCCCGCACGCCCCGGCGCCGCCCGCGGGCCCCCAGAAGTTGTCCTTGCGGCCCAGCGCCACGATGCGGTCCGCCGACACCCCGAGCTTCTGCCACAGCGCCGCCGCCTCGTCGTCGCGGGGCAGCGTGCCCTCGCCCTCGAAGATGCTCACATACACGCGTTCGCGCGGCAGGCCCAGCACCTGGGTGACGAACTCCCACGCCATGGCCGTCGCCTCTTCCTTGAAGTAGGCGCCCTTGGCGCGCGGCCCGAACGAGAAGTTGCCGAGCATCTCGAAGAACGTGTCGTGGCGCGGCGTCAGCCCGACGTTGTCGAGATCCGTGAGCCGCAGGCACTTCTGCACGGACACGGCGCGCGTGTACGGCACGTCACCGGTCGCGGGGTAGTAGGGCTTGAACTGCACCATGCCCGCGGTGGTGAACATGAGCGTCGGATCGCCGTGCGGCACCAAGGGAGAGGACGGCACCTCGGTGTGCCCACGCTGCGCGAAGTGGTCGAGGAAGGCGCGGCGCAGGTCGGCACCCGCGCGGATCGAGGTCGAGGACGACATCCGGTCTCCGGCGTGCAGGGGAGCCCCGGGGGCGAAGCGCACACGCGGGGCAGGTCAGGTCCGGGGCAAGATAGCGGCTCCCGGAGGTGGGCGCACGGCGGGGCGCCCGGGCGGCAGCTACTCCTCGCCCGCCTCGCGCATGGCCAGCGCCGCGCGGATCGTGTCGCGGTCGAACCCGCGGCGCGTGAGCAGCGCGTAGAGGCGCTGCTCGCGCACGCGCGGCTCGAGCGCGGCATAGCGGCGTGCGGCCTGGGCCACGAGCCGGGCGGCAGCGGCCTGCTCGTCGCCGGCCGCGCCCTGCTGCTCGAGCAGCGCGCGCGCCGAGGCCACGGCCTCATCGCCCACGCCCTTGGCGCGCAGTTCCTGCTGCAGGCGCTTGAGCCCCGTGGGGCGCCGGCCCCAGCGGCCCGCCAGATAGGCGCGCGCGTACTCGGTGTCGTCCACCAGGCCCACCTCGGTGAGCCGGTCGAGCACCGGTTCGATCGCCTGCTCGGCGAAGCCCTTGTCGCGCAGCCGCTGCGCCAGGGCACTGCGTGTACGGCGCGTGCGCTCGAGCAACTTGAGCGCCGCCTCGCGCACTGCGTCCGGATCGGCGATCGGCTCGGCGTCGGCGGGTCGTGCGCGGCGGCCCCAGGGCATGGCCTCAGCGCTCCGCGATCCGCACGAGCCGCAGCGTGCGAGCCCGATCGCCCATCTGGACCCGCGCCAGGTACAGCCCCGGTGGGCCGGTCCAACGCAGTGTGCGCTCGTGCGAGCCGGCCTCGAGCCGGGACTCGGCGAGCCGAAGCACGATCCGCCCCGACACATCGTGCAGCGTGCACGTGAACGGGCCCGGCTGCGCCATGCGGAACCGCAGCCGCGCGTGGTCATGCGAGGGTGCGGGCCACAGGACTGCCTCGCCCGCCGACGCGGACACCGGCACTCCGAGCGGCAGCGGCCGCCGCGTGAGCCGCACATGGTCGAAGTGGGTGGAACGCGGCGCCTGGTCGCCGGCGAGCGCGAAGCGAAGCGACAGCGGCTGCCCCACGCGCGTCGCCGCGAGCCCCTCATCGCTGCGCACTGTGAGGACCGCGTCGGCGAAACGTCCCACGGTCGGCGTGATCGCGTCGGTCTGCGAGGCGATCGCGACGCCGCCTGCGAGCAGGTCGATCGAGTACCCGCCGTATTCCGAGAAGGCATACGGCTGGCCGGGCAGGAACCGGCCGATGGCCACGCGCAGCGTGTACTCGGCCGCGGCCGCGAGCGTGTCGACGAGCGTGCGCGAGAGCGTCACCTGCTCGGCGGGCCCGCCGTTGTTGAACAGGAAGGCGACGTTCTCGCCGTGCGCGCCGAGAGGCGTGCCGCTGCCAGCGGCCTCGGGGTAGCTGCCGGCCGGTGGATCGAAGATGCCCAGATACGTGCTGGCGGTGCCGCTGAACGTCCAACCGTCGAGCACCCCGGGCCCGGAGGCGAGCTGGCCATCGGCGAGCGCGGGCGCCTCGAAGCTCGCGCCGGAGATCGCGACCGGGAAGCCCTCGCCCGGGGCCACGCCCGTGATGCGTGCGATCGGTGAGCGACGACGCGCACCCAGGTCGTCCTCGGCCTCGGCCTCCACGGCGTGCGAGCCGAGCACGGCGATCCAGGTCGCCTCGTATGGAACGGACTCGTCGACCGCCACGAGGCTCGAGTCCACATAGAACCGCACGCGAATCACGCTGCCGTTCGGGTCGCTGGCGGTGGCGCGCAATGCGACCGCCGTGCCGGCGGCGTAGGCGGCGCCGTCGGCGGGCTCGGTCAGCGAGGCGCTGGGCGGTGGGTTGCCCGGCGGCAACAGGGGCAGCAGCGCGGTGAGCCAGGCGCGCGCGATGTGGCGCTCGCCGGTCGTGTCCGGATGGAGCCCATCGGGCTGCATCATGGTGCCCACGTCATAACCCGCGTGCGGATCGACCACGAGGACCGGTGAGCCGGGGCGTGTCGAGTCGGCGGCGATGTCGGCCACCACCGCGTGCAACCCGGGGACATGCGACGCGTTGGCGAAGTAGCTGGTGCCCGGACCGATCGGGATGACGCGTGCGAGCAGGAACGTGGCCGACGGCCGCACGGCGCGGATGCCACCGATCGTCGCGCGCAGCCACGTGTCGGCATTGGAGATGCCGGCGGCACCCTGCTGGCCGATGTCGTTGGTGCCGAGGTGCATGAGCACCAGGTCCGGCTGAGTCGCCTGCGCCACGCTCGCGGCGATGCCCGCGATCTGGTCGGTGCGCCAGCCCCAGTGTCCCTCATGGTCGCGATCGAAGACGGTCAGGTACTGCGGATACCACGCCAGTGTGGGCGGATCGCCGCCGAAGACGGTCTGCTGGCCACCGACGAAGTCCACGTCGCGACCGGCTGCAGCGAGCGAGTCCCACAGTGCGTAGCGGTACG
>CADEFY010000349.1 GCA_902826705.1 uncultured bacterium | reverse complement strand
CGCGTCCGGCTGACGCCCGGCACGGGCAAGGTGGTGGTGAACGACCGCGGGGCACTCGAGTACTTCAAGCGCGAGACGCTGGTGCAGGCGGCCATGCACGCGCTGGTCGTGGTGAACCTCGCAGACAAGTTCGACGTGTTCGCACGGGTGCATGGCGGCGGCCTGACGGGCCAGTCGGGTGCACTCCGCATGGGCCTCGCCCGTGCGATCGTGCGGCACGACGAGTCGCTGCGCGGCGTGCTCGGCCGCGAGGGTCTGCTGACCCGCGACTCGCGCATGAAGGAGCGCAAGAAGTACGGCCAGCCGGGTGCACGCAAGCGCTTCCAGTTCAGCAAGCGCTGACCGACGAGCCGCAGACCCACACGCAGTCCCCACTACTCACGCCCCGCGTCGCGCGCCGGGGTCCTGCCGCTGGGCGGCAGGAGGGCGCGCCATCGATGCGCAGGGCGGCGGACGAACCCCTCGAGGAGGCCACGGTGGCTGAGATCCAGATGAAGGACCTGCTGGAAGCGGGCGTCCACTTCGGGCACCAGACCCGACGTTGGAATCCGCAGATGAAGAAGTTCATCTTCATGGAGCGCAACGGCATCTACATCATCGACCTGCAGAAGACCCTCAAGTGCCTGCAGGACGCCCGTGCCGCGATCCAGAAGGTGACGCGCAGCGGCGGCCATGTGCTCTTCGTGGGCACCAAGAAGCAGGCCAAGTCGATCGTGCAGGAGGACGCCGGCCGCGCGGGGCAGTTCTACGTCACCGAGCGCTGGCTCGGCGGCATGCTGACCAACTTCAAGACCATCCGCACCAGCATCAAGCGCCTCAAGGACCTCGACCAGATGGCCGCGGACGGCACGTTCGAGAAGCTGGCCAAGAAGGAGGTCTCGCGACTCGGCCGGGAGCGTACGCGGCTCGAGTTCGCCTTCTCGGGCATCAAGGACATGCCGGGGATCCCGGCGCTCGTGTTCATCGTCGATACCAAGAAGGAGAAGATCGCCGTCGCCGAGTGCAACCGGCTCGGCATCCCGATCGTCGGTGTCGTCGACACGAACTGCGACCCGTCGCTGATCGACTACCCGATCCCGGGCAACGACGACGCCCTGCGCGCCATCCGGTTGTTCACCTCGATGGTCGCGGACGCCGTGCTCGAGGCCAAGTCGATGCGCAACGAGGGTGCGGACCAGGAGACGGTCTCCTTCGGCGGTGACGCCGAGGAGGCAGTGGCGCCGGCGCAGGCCTGAGCCCCGATCGACTCACGACTTCCCGCGCCCGTCCGCGCCGCGTGCGCGGACGGGCGTCGTGACACTGGAGAGAGGACCCATGACGATCACCGCCGAACAGGTGAAGCAGCTCCGCGAGATGACCGGAGCGGGGATGATGGAGTGCAAGAAGGCGCTGTCCGAGACCGCCGGCGACATGACCAAGGCGATCGAGGCGCTGCGCAAGTCGGGCATCGCCAAGGCCGAGAAGCGCGCGGATCGCGCGGCGTCGCAGGGACGCATCGAGTCCTACCTGCACGACGGCCGCATCGGGGTGCTCATCGAGGTCAACTGCGAGACCGACTTCGTCGCGCGCACCGATGACTTCATCCGACTCTGCCGCGACCTCGCCATGCAGGCGGCTGCGGCCGGCGCCGACTATGTGCGGCGTGAGGAGGTTCCGGCCGAGCGTGTCGAGAAGGAGAAGGAGATCTTCGCGGCGCAGCTCGCCAACGAGGGCAAGCCGGCCAACATCATCGACAAGATCCTCGTCGGCAAGCTCGACAAGTTCTACTCCGAGGTCTGCCTGATGGAACAGGCGTTCATCAAGGACGACAAGAAGTCGGTGGGCGATCTGGTCAAGGAGACCTCCTCCAAGACCGGCGAGAACATCGTCGTCCGGCGCTTCGCACGCTTCCGCCTCGGGCAGGACTGACCTCGTGGCGGACGCGCGCCCGCGGCGGATCCTGCTCAAGCTGAGCGGCGAGCACCTGGCCGGCGAGACCGGCCATGGCATCCGCGACGAGGTGCTCGTCGCCCTCGCGGAGGAGATCCGCGATGTCCAGGCCATGGGCATCGAGACCGGCGTCGTCCTGGGCGGCGGCAACATCTTCCGCGGCCTGGCGGGCAGCACGCGCGGCATGGACCGCGTGGGTGCCGACCACATGGGCATGCTCGCCACCGTCATCAACTCGCTGGCGTTGCAGAACGCGCTCGAGCGCGTCGGACTGCACACGCGGGTCATGTCGGCGATCCGCATGGACCAGGTGGCGGAGCCTTACATCCGCCGTCGCGCGGTGCGGCACCTCGAGAAGGGCCGCATCGTGATCATGGCGGCGGGCACGGGCAATCCTTACTTCACCACGGACACCGCTGCGGTGCTGCGCGCGATCGAGATCGGGGCCGAGGTGATCCTCAAGGGCACCAAGGTCGACGGCGTCTACTCGGCCGACCCCCAGCTCGACCCGAACGCCACCTTCTTCCCACGCATCGGCTACATGGATATCCTGAACCGCGGCCTCAAGGTCATGGACTCGACCGCGATCTCACTCTGCATGGACAACAAGCTCCCGCTCGTCGTGTACCACTGCGGCGTTCGCGGGAACCTGGTCCGGTACCTCCAGGGCGAGGCGGTCGGCACACGCGTCGGGGAGTGACGAGATGACCCATCAGCTGATCCAGACCGCTGAAGAGCGGATGAAGAAGGCGCTCGATTCCGTCAAGCACGAGTTCGGCGGGGTGCGCACGGGCAAGGCGTCGCCGCAGTTGCTCGACACCGTCAAGGTGGACGCGTACGGCTCCATGGTGCCCATGCAGCAGGTGGGCAACGTCTCGGCGCCCGAGCCGCGGCTGCTCGTCGTGCAGCCGTGGGACAAGAGCCTCATCAAGGCGATCTGCAAGGGCATCAACGAGGCGCAGCTGGGGTTGAGCCCGACCGACGACGGGAACGTGGTGCGCATCCCGATCCCGACGCTGACCGAGGAGCGTCGCAAGGACCTCGTCAAACTCATCTCCAAGTTCGCCGAGGAGGGACTTGTCCACATCCGTCA
>CADEFY010000348.1 GCA_902826705.1 uncultured bacterium | reverse complement strand
GCAATCGCAGCGCCAGGCTGCGCACGCCGTGCGACCGCCGCAGGCCCATGAGCGCCGCCTCGGCGCGGCGCTTGCCCATGCCGTAGCTCCACTCCGCGTGGTCGCGGGTGCCCTCGGCCGGTTCGGGCATGAGCGGCCGGTCGGCGGCCTCCTCGGCGAACGGCGGCGACGGCTGGTCGGTGACGAGGTACACCTGCCCCGTCGAGATCATCACGTAGCGGCCCAGGGCCGCGATCGGTTCGTGGAAGAGTGCCTCCACGTGCGGCGCGTCGTAAGCGAGGAAGTCGACCGTGAAGTCGAACGCGCGCCCGCGCAGCACCGCGCGCAGCGCGTCGGCGTCCGAGCGGTCCGCGGTCAGCGGCTGCACCCCCGCGAGCAGGCGCCGCTGGCCGCGGCTCAGGGCGGTCACGTCGGCGCCCGCCGCCACGAACGCGCGCGTGGCGGCGCCGGAGAGGAGCCCGGAGGCTCCGAGGAGGAGGATGCGCATCGCGACAGGCTCCGCGATGCGGAGCCACATCGCAAGCGCGCCTCAGGCTGCCCGATCGTCTCGCTTGGCGGTGCCGAGCGTGCGGCGCAGCTCCTCCAGCTCCGCCTTCACCACCCGCAGCTCCTGCGCCGACCGCCGCAGGTCCTGCGTGAGCAGCACGATGCGGAGCCCTGCGCGCACGCGCGCCATGAGCTCGCCCTGGTCGCAGGGCTTGACCAGGTAGTCGTCGGCGCCGGTCTCCAGGGCGAGGAGCTTGTCGTCGATCTCGCCCTTCGCCGTCAGCAGGATGAAATAGGGTGCCGCCTCGCGCAGGCCGGTCTTGACGGACTGGCAGAGCTCGAGCCCGTCCACCTGCGGCATCATCCAGTCCGAGATCACCAGGTCCGGCTCATGGCTCACGATCGCCTTCATGCCCTCGCGACCGTCCGTCGCCACGAACACCTGGTAGCCCTCGGCGGAGAGCCGCTTCTGGAGTACGCGAGCGAAGAACGGATCGTCCTCCACCACCAGGATGCGCACCTCGCTCATGGGCTTCACGCGGCACGCCCCATGAGCCCGAGCACCTGCTCGACGAACACCGCGTGGTCCACGATCGGCTTGGAGATGTAGTCGTCGGCACCGCTCTCCTCGAGCAGGCGCGTCTCATCGCCGCGCATGGCATGCGCCGTGGCGAGGATCACCGGCACGCGGCTCGTGGCCGGGTCGGCCTTCAGGCGCTGGGTGAGCTGGATGCCCGACACGGGCTCGCCCTCCCACGTGGAGTGCGTGAGCGAGACGTCCATCACCACCAGGTCGACGTCCCCGGAGCGCACCAGCTCGAAGATGGCCACCGGGTCCTCGCGATGCGTGACCCGGCAACCGCCGCGGCGCTCGAGCACCTTGCGGAACAGCAGCGCGTTCTGCGGATCGTCCTCGACGACGAGCACGTGCTTCATGCGGCCTCCCGCGCGTCGTCGCCCGCGGCGGCGCCGCGCGCCACCTGCAGGTGCCAGTCGAGCAGGTGGGGCAGCAGCTGCGGGTTGTCGTGCACCGAGGTCTTGGCCACCACGTCGAGCACGAGGCCCTGCTCGAGCAGCCGGCGTTCCTCCTCGTTGCGGGCCTCGGGGAAGTTGGTGAGCACCAGCACCGGCAGGTCGGGCCGGATCTGCGAGAGCGTCATCTCGCGCAGCACGTCGTAGCCGCTCACCTCGGGCATCATGAGGTCCAGGATCAGCAGGTCGTAGGCGTGCGGCTGCGTGCGCAGCGCGTGCAGGCACTCCTCGCCGTTGGTCGTGATCTCGAGGTGATAGCGCTGCTCCGGGAGCACCTTGCGCATATAGGCGGCCACCGTGGGGTCGTCGTCGGCCATGAGCACGCGCGTCAGGCCGCCCGCATGCGGCAGCGCCACGGCGTTGATGCGCTCGATCAACTGCGCGGCCTCGACCGGCTTGACCAGATGCTCCGGCCGGCGCGCGAACGCGGTGGCGCGCAGCTTGTCCTTGAGCTCGCGGTCGAACCCGGTCACGAACACGATCGGCGTGTGTCGGGTCTCGGCCTCGGACGTCATGCGCGTGGCGAGGTCCCAGCCCGTGCGCAGCGCGGCGCCATCGCCGCACGAGAGCGCGTAGTCGAGTACCACCACCGCAGGCCGCAGCCGGCGCACGAGCATCCAGCCGGACTCGGCGTGATCGGCCTCGACGGTGCGGTAGCCGCTCTGCTGCAGCACCGCCGTCAGGAAGCGCCGGAACACCGGGTCGTCCTCCACGATCAGCACCAGCGCGCCGCCGTTGGGGCCCTTGATCTGATCATCGGCCGCGCGCTGCTCGGCCTCGGACGTCTCGATCTCGTCGCGCCACATGGGGAGCGAGAAGTACATGCGCGTGCCGTGGCCCTCGCCCTCGCTGTGCACGCCGATGATCCCGCCCATCAGCTCGATCAGGCTGCGGGAGATCGCGAGCCCCAGACCGGTGCCCCCGAAGCGCCGCGTCGTGCTGCCGTCGGCCTGCACGAACTTCTCGAAGATCAGCTTCTGGCGGTCCTGTGGGATCCCGATGCCCGTGTCCTGCACCTCGAACATGAAGTGGCCCAGCGACGGGTGCGCCTTGGCCCGCACGACGATGCGGCCCTTCGGCGTGAACTTGAGGCTATTGCCCACCAGGTTGATCAGCACCTGCTTGACCTTGCCGAAGTCCCCGCGCGCATGCAGGCCCTCGTCCACCTGCGAATCGAACTCGAGCGCGATGCCCTTCTGGGCCGCCTGCACATGGGTGAGCGTGTACACCTCGCCGAAGAGCTGCTGCGGATCGATGCGGTCGGTCTCCAGCTGCAGCCGGCCGGCCTCGATCTTGGCGATGTCGAGCACGTCGTTGATCAGTCCGAGCAGATGCCGCGAACACTGCAGCGCCTGCTTGAGGAACTCGCGTTCCTCCTCCGGCGAGTCGCACATGTCGTCGAGCACCAGTTGCAGGAACCCGATCATGCCGTTGAGCGGTGTGCGCAGCTCGTGCGATGTGTTGGCCAGGAACTCGCTCTTGAGTCGGGAGGCCTCCTCCAACTGCGCGTTGA
>CADEFY010000347.1 GCA_902826705.1 uncultured bacterium | reverse complement strand
TTCCGCGCCGAGAAGTCCAAGACGCGCCGGCACCTCACCGAGTTCTGGATGATGGAACCCGAGTGGGCGTTCGCCACGCTCGAGGACATCATCGCGCTCGAGGAGCGGCTGCTGGTCTCGACCGTGGCGCGACTGCTCGACCGGCGTGCCGAGGAGTTCAAGCTGCTGGAGCGCGACACCTCGCGACTGGAGCGCATCGTGGGGCCGTTCCCGCGCCTGCACTACGACGATGCGGTGCGCATGCTGCACGAGAAGGGCATGCCGTTCGAGCATGGCAACGACTTCGGCGCCCCCGACGAGACCGAGATCTCGAGCCGGTACGACACGCCCGTGTTCGTGACGAACTACCCGGCGAAGGTGAAGGCGTTCTACATGGAGCCCGATCCGAAGGATCCCGCGCTGTGCCTGTCGTGCGACTGCCTCGCACCCGAGGGTTACGGCGAGATCATCGGAGGCGGGCAGCGCATGGCCTCGCTCGACCTGCTCACGGCGCGCATCGACGAGCATCATCTGCCGCAGTCGGCGTTCGAGTGGTACAAGGACCTGCGGCGGTATGGCGGCGTGCCGCACTCGGGCTTCGGCATCGGCATCGAGCGCACGCTGGCCTGGATCGCCGGGCTCGAGCACGTGCGCGAGACGGCCGCGTTCCCGCGCATGCTCTATCGGCTGACGCCCTGAGCGGGGAGGCAGGCTTGACACCGCTGGGACGCGCGCGTGCCCGTCGCGTGCTCTGCTGGAGCCCGAAGGGGCCCGCCGACGCTCCCCGCGTCGCCGCAAGTGTGTGATTGACATGCCGGAAACCGCGCTCCTAGACTCGTCGCACTTCGTCTTCCGGGCCCTTGCGCGATGCGCCCTCTCGCGAGCCGGGCTCGTCTCGGTGCTGGCCCTCGTCGCGCTCCCGGGCTGCACGACCCGCTCCTCGTCGCCCTCGGGCGTGGAAGATTCCCAGACCAGCGGGCGTATCCGTGTCGTCGCAGGACCCGAACTCGTGGCGCTGATGCGCCGGGAGACCGACATGTTCGCCAGCACCTACCCCCAGTCGCGATTCGACGTCGCCGAGGCGCCCTCGCCGCGCGCGGTCGCCGCGCTGTTCGACGCGAGCGCCGACCTCGTGGCGCTTCCGCGCGAGCTGGCCCCCGACGAGCGGGCCGCCGCGGTACGGGGCGGCCTCGAACTCGAGGGGTACCTGGTGGGACGCTCGGCACTGGTGGCGGTGGTGCATGAGGCCAATCCGGTGCAGAACGTGTCGCGGTTCGAGCTGCGCGCGATGCTCACGGGCGGCCTCACGCGTTGGTCCGCGATCGGCGGCCAGGACTCACGCATCGTCCCGATCCTGCCGGCGCTCGACGGCGAGACCGCGCTCACGGTCGCGCACCAGTTGCTGGACAGCGCGAGCATCTCGGTCCCCGCCCGCGTCGTGCACGATGACTCGGCCGTCGTCGCCGCCGTGCAGCGCGAGCGCGATGCGATCGGTTTCGTGGACGCATCGGCGGTGCCCCCCGAGGGCGTGCGGGCACTGCGGATCGCGGCGCTCGACGGGCTCACCTATGTGCGGCCCGACGCCGAGTCGATCCATGACGGCCGCTATCCGCTCACGCGATCCATCCACCTCTACATGCGCACTGCGGGGCCCAAGCTGTCCGGCGGACTGATCACGTTCGTCACCAGCCATGACGGCCAGCGACTGTTGCATGAAGCGGGCTTCGTGCCCACCGCGATCCCCGTGCGATTCGTCCGACGTTCCCCGATGCAGAGCAGCCATTGAGGAGAGACCCCGAGACCATGGACCTCATGAACCGCGCTTGCCGTTCGATCGTGACCCTGGCCGCGCTGGTCGTGGCGACTTCGTTCGCCGGGACGGCGCGCGCCGATGACCTCAAGGACGCGCGTGCCGCGTTCGCGGCCGGCGACTTCGACCGTGCCGTGGCCGCATACGAGAAGGCGGCTGCACAGGGGTACGCGGAGGGGCGTGCCGGCATCGGCATGGTGCATCTGCGGCGCCGTCAGTACGACAAGGCGCAGGAGCAGTTCGAGCTGGCGCAGCGCATGGACGGCAATCTCGCGATGGCCTGGTTCGGTCAGGGCGAGGTGCTACGCCGGCAGGGCGACTGCGCGAACGCGGTCGCCAAGCTGCAGCGTGCGGTCGAACTCGACCGCAAGTATCCCGAGGCCCAACTCGCCCTCGGCGACTGCCTCGTCAAGAGCGGCAAGCATGCGGATGCGGTGCGTGTGCTCGAGCAGGGCACGAACTGGGGGCCCAAGGTGCGGCCGCGGTTCCTGATCGCGCTGGGGGACGCCGAACTCGCGCGCGATTCGCTGCGCGACGCGGGCATCTTCTACACCAAGGCGCAGCAGGAGGCGCCGGACGATCCGGCCACCAACCGCGCCCTCGGCGAGTTCTACGTCAAGCGCGGCATCGGCGCGCTGGCGGTGCAGAACCTCGAGCGAGCCGTGCAGCTCGACTCCTCCGATGTCGAACTGCGCTTCGCGCTGGGGCAGGCGTTCTACTTCGCCCAGCGGTACAACGAGGCGCTCGAGCAGTACCGCATCGTGGCCGAGCGCGATCCCGAGTTCGCACCGGGGCAGTACGCGCTGGGGCACCTGTACTACCTCTCGGGCCAGGCGGATCCGCGCCGCTACGCCGATGCGCGTCCCTACCTCGAGAAGTACACGCAGATGATGCCGCAGGACGCCAAGGGCTGGAGCGCCCTCGGCCGCGACCTCTACTTCCTCAAGGAGCGCGATGCGGCCGCGGCGGCGCTGATCAAGGCCGAGGGGCTGGGGGACAAGTCCAAGGAGATGTACCGCATCCTCGCCCGCACCTACGTGGACAAGCGCGAGTGGCCGGCGGCGCTGGCGGCGTACGGCAAGGCGGACCTCGAGACGACCGACCTCTTCCGCATCGCCCAGGTGCATGCCATCCTGGGGGACATCGCCAAGGCCGACTCGGTCTACGCCCAGATGGTGGAGAAGGACCCCATGTCGGGTGAGGCCCGCGCCGCGTTGGTGGAGTGGGGCAAGCTCAAGTACCGGCAGAAGGACCATGC
>CADEFY010000346.1 GCA_902826705.1 uncultured bacterium | reverse complement strand
AGGGTCGGGCGTGGGCCGAGGTGCTCGACCGCGGCGCAGGCCCCCCTGCGGATCTCGGCGCGCAGGTGTTCGAACCCAATGTGAGCACCAAGAACCGCGGCAGCGGACTCGGCCTGTCCCTCGTGCGCGACGTCGCGACGCAGCACGACGGATGTGCCACGCTGGCCGCTCGCGCCGGCGGCGGCGCCGTGGCGCGGCTCGAACTGCCCGCCGCCTCGTGACCCGGAGGATCTGATGCCCGAACACCACCGCGTCCTGATCGTGGACGACGACGCCGCCATCCGCTTCATGCTCCGCGGCCTGCTGCAGGACGAGGGGCACGAGGTGCTGGAGTCGCCCGACGCCGCGCACGCGTACACCTCCCTCGACCGTCAGCGCGTCGATGCGGTGCTGCTCGACCTGCGCATGCCCGGTGACCACGGGCTCGACGCCCTCGTGCGGATCCGCGAGCAGGCGCCCGACACGGCCGTGATCATCGTGTCGGGCGAGGGCACCGTGGAGCACGCCCTCAAGGCGGGCCAGCGCGGCGCGTTCGACTTCATCGAGAAGCCCGTGCGCGACCCCCAGCACCTGCTCGACACGCTGCGCGAGGGCGTGCGGCTCACGCGGCTGCGCCGGCGCGCGGAGAGCGCGGCGGCGCCCGTCACCGCATCCGAGGCGCGCGTGGAGCGGACGGCGCTGGGGGACGACCTCGGCATGGTGGGCACGAGCGCCGCACTCGACCGGCTGCGCGAGCAGGTGCGCAAGGTGGCGCCGTCCAACGGCCGCGTGCTGATCCTGGGTGAGAACGGCGCGGGCAAGGAGCTGGTCGCGCACGCGATCCATGCGCTCTCCAAGCGGGCCGCGGGCCCGTTCGTCAAGCTCAACTGCGCGGCGATCCCCAAGGACCTGCTGGAGTCGGAGCTCTTCGGGTTCGAGAAGGGCGCGTTCACGGGCGCGGTGCAGAGCAAGAAGGGTCGCCTCGAACTGGCGGACGGCGGCACGCTGTTCCTCGATGAGATCGGGGACCTGGCGCTCGAGGCGCAGTCCAAGCTGCTGCGCGCGCTCGAGACCGGCGAGATCGAGCGGCTCGGCGGCACCCGAAGCGCCAAGGTCGACGTGCGGCTGCTGGCCGCCACCAACAAGGACCTCGCCGAAGCGGTGCAGGCGGGCGAGTTCCGCGAGGACCTCTACTTCCGCCTCAACGTGCTGCCGCTGCACGTGCCAGCGCTGCGCGAGCGCCGGGGCGACGTGATGCGACTGGCGGAGCAGTTCCTGGCGCAGTACCTCGCCGCCGAGGGCCGCGGCGCGCTGCGGTTCGCCGATGATGCACGGGCGATGCTCGAGGACTATCACTGGCCCGGCAACGTGCGGGAGCTGCGGAACCTCATGGAGCGCGCTGTGGTGCTGGTGGAAGGCGACACGATCGAGGCAGCCGACCTGCTGCCATGGCTCGAGAGCCGGCCTGAGGAGGGCGATGACTCCGGGCTCAAGGGCAAGGTCGCGCGCAGCGAGATCGACTCCATCCGGCGCGCGCTCGAGACCGCCGACTGGAACGTGACGCAGGCGGCCGCGAGCCTCGGCATCGACCGCACCAACCTGCATCGCAAGATGCGCAAGTACGGCATCGCGCGCCGATGAGCCGGCTCCTGTCCTCTGCCCTGCTGCTGGCGTTCACCGTGATCGCCGCGTGTGCGTCGCCATGCGAGTCGCTCGCCGACGCGGCGCGCGGGGACACGATGGTGTTCCAGCCGCGCGACACCGGCTCGGCGGCGGACCGCTGGCGCCACGCGAGGATCGGGATCGGTCGACCCGATGACGACTGGTTGCAGGCGCCGTTCGGCGACCGGCTGCTGACGCACCCGGATCCCTGGCGTGGCGACGGGGACTCCCGCGTGCATGAGCTCGATGTGGTGCTCGACTACAATCGCGTCGACCTGCTGCGCTATGGCTTGGGCTACCAGGCGCAGTCCCCCGAGACGATGAACCCGCGCGTGGGCGCGCGGCTCGAGTACGCCACCGGACGCAGGCGCGTGCTCTACGGCGTGCAGCTCGAGCAACCGCTCGCTCCGCCGGCGCGGCTTGCACTGGGCGCGAGCATGGTGCGCCGCACCGACCACAGCGACCTCCAGCAGGTGGACGACCTGGAGAACTCGTTCGCCCTGCTGCTGGCACGGCAGGACTACCGCGACTACTTCGAGCGCGAAGGGGCCGGTGTCCACCTGTCATGGCGCGTCCCGGACTTCTCCACCGTGAGCCTGCATGTGCGCAGCGACGAATACCGCTCGCTGCAGCGCGCGCGGCATGTGACGAGCTGGTTCGACCGCGACCGGCCGTTGCGGGATAACCCGCAGGTGGATGAAGGCGAAGCGCACCGCGTGCTGCTGCGGCTCGAGCGCCTGGCGCACCACACCAAGCGCACGCGCTCGGGCTTCTACCACTGGGTGGAACTCGAACGCGCCGGGGGCCAGGTCGGCGGCGACTTCGACTACATGCGCGCCCTCGCGGACCTGCGCAGCGTGCTGCGCCTCTCGCCCGCGGTGACGCTGTCGCTGCGGGGTGTGGCGGGAGCCACCCTCGACGGAGTGCTGCCGCGCCAGATGCAGTTCACCGTGGGCGGCGTGGACGGTCTGCGCGGGCACGCGTTCGGCGCGTTCCGCGGTGACCAGATGGTGCTGATGCAGGCCGAGTACACCGTGGGGCTGTGGGCGCTCGACTCGCACGGCATCGGTGCGGGACTGCACGTGCTCGCGTTCGTCGACGCGGGCACCGCCTGGTCGCAGCCGGCCGGGCGGTGGGACGCCGGCCGCCAGCAGCTCGGAGTGGATGGCGGTGTCGGTGTGGCGCTGGGCGAGGACGACATGCGGGTCACGTTCGCCCGCGACCTGCAGCAGTCCGACTCGGAGTTCGTCGTGCAGGTGCGCCTGCAACGACCGTTCTGAACGCATGCGGCTCGCACGAGGCGTCCGCTCGACACCGTTCGCGCTCGCGGCGTGCGCCCTGGCACTGGCTGCCTCTGCTGCCTGGGGGCTGACGCTGACGCGCGTCACGCTCAGCCGCGACGGACGCC
>CADEFY010000345.1 GCA_902826705.1 uncultured bacterium | reverse complement strand
CGCCATCTGCGACTCGGCCACTGCGTTGCACGAACGTGGCGCTCCTCGGCGTGTCATCCGACACGCCTCCGGTGCGGCACGTCCGTGCGCCTTGTGGCCGCGCCGCATCTGACGTTCTCGGCTGGCGGTTCATGAATAGTCCGGGCTAGAGCAGGCTGAGCACGCTGCGCTGCGCCTCGACCCAGAGCGGCTGCGCCTGGATGCCGAGCCACACGGTGAGGACCAGTGTGATCACCACGCAGAGCAGCGCCGGCAGCCCCTGGCTGATGGCGGTGGGCTCGCCCTCGGGCTCGCGCATGTACATCGCCACGGTGACGCGCAGGTAATAGAACACCGAGATCACGCTGTTCAGCACGCCGATGATCACGAGCGGGATCAGGCCCGCCTCGATGGCCGCGCCGAACACCTGGATCTTGCCCATGAACCCGGCCGTGGGCGGGATGCCGCCCAGCGAGATCATGAACACGGTCATCGCCACGCCGAGCAGCGGCCTGCGGAAGCCGAGGCCGTGGAGGTCCGACACCAGTACGCGCTCGTCCCGGCCCTGCCCCATCATGGTGAGGATCGCGAACGCGCCGAGATTCATGAACGAGTACACCGCGAGATAGAACACGGCCGCACCCGCACCGGTCGTACCGCCGGCCACGATGGCGACCAGGATGTAGCCGGCATGCGCGATGCTCGAGTAGGCGAGCATCCGCTTGAGGTTCTGCTGCAACAGCGCCGTGACGTTGCCCACCGTCATGGTGAGCGCGGCGATCACGCTGAGCAGCGGCGCCCACTGGTCCTCGAGCGGCCCCATCGCCTTGAGCCCGAAGCGCAGCAGGGCCGCGAATCCCGCCGCCTTGGCGCCGGCCGACATGAAGCCCGTGACCGATGTGGGTGCCCCCTCGTAGGCGTCGGGCGTCCACATGTGGAAGGGCACCGCGGCCACCTTGAACGCGAACCCTGCGAGCACGAGCAGGCCGCCCACCAGCAGCAGTGGGTTGGACAGTACGGGCGAGTCCGCGAGGAAGGCGCCCATGCGCCCGAGATCGGTCGTGCCCGTGGCGCCGTAGAGCAGCGCGATCCCGTAGAGCAGGAAGCCGGAGGCGAACGCGCCGAGCAGGAAGTACTTGAGCGCCGCCTCGTTCGACTCGAGCCGGGTGCGCCGGAAGCCCACCATCACGTACAGCGAGAGCGACATCAGCTCCAGGCCGAGGAAGATCGTGATCAGGTCATTGGACGCCGCCATGATCACCATGCCGAGCACCGACGAGAGCAGCAGCGCGTAGTACTCCGCCTGGTTGATGCGAGTGCGCTTCACGTAGTCCCACGACATGAGCACGGACAGGATCCCGATCGCGCAGAACAGCACGGTGAAGAACACCGTCATGCCGTCGTGCACGAACATGCCGTCGAACAGCGAGCGGCGGTCCTGCGCCACGCGCAGCACGGCGTAGGCCGAGACGCCCAGGGTGAGCAGCGAGATCACCCCGCCACGCGAACTGCGCTCGCCGGCCGGGAGGAACTCGAGCACCAACAGGGCAAGACAGCCCACGGTGAGCGCGATCACCGCGCCCAGTGCCCACCAGTCCACCATGAGGAACGACGGCTGCGGCACCACGTTCATCGCCCGCCCTCCCCGCTCACCGCGCCGATCGCGGCCAACCGCTCCGCGAGCGGCGACGTGGTCCCCGCGAGCGCAGCGCCGCGGGCGGCGCGATCGCGCGTGATCGCGAGCGTGCGGTCGAGCGCCGGCTGCATGCGGTCGAGGAACGGCTGCGGCGCCACGCCCATCCAGAAGATCAGCAGCAGCAGCGGCACGAAGATCAGGCGCTCACGCAGCCCGAGGTCATGGAGCTGACGGTTCTCCTCGAGCTTCGTCTCGCCGAACACGACGCGCTGGTACATCCAGAGCATGTAGCACGCGGACAGGATCACGCCCGTCGCGGCCGCGACCGCCCACCACGGGTCGGTCCGGAACGCCCCGAGCAGCACCAGGAACTCGCCGACGAAGCCGTTCGTGGCCGGCAGTCCGATCGAGGACAGCGTCACGACCAGGAAGATCACCGAGAAGACCGGGATCACCTTCCAGAGCCCGCCGAAGTCGGCGATGCGGCGGGTGTGCCGTCGTTCGTAGATCATGCCCACGAGCAGGAACAGGGCGCCGGTCGAGACGCCGTGGTTGAGCATGGTCATCATGGAGCCTGCGAAGCCCTGCGGGTTGAGCGCCATGAGACCGAGCATGCAGAAGCCCATGTGACTCACCGACGAATAGGCCACGAGCTTCTTGATGTCTGGCTGCACCAGCGCCACCAGCGCGCCATACACGATGCCCACGATCGCGATCCACGCGATCCACGGCGCCACGACCTCGAGCGCGTTGGGGAACAACGGCATCGCGAACCGCAGGAACCCGTAGGTGCCCATCTTGAGCAACACCGCCGCCAGCACCACCGACCCCGCCGTGGGCGCCTCGACGTGGGCGTCGGGCAACCAGGTGTGGAGCGGGAACATGGGCACCTTGATGGCGAAGGCGAAGGCGAAGGCCAGGAACATCCAGAGCTGGCGCGCCGGCTCGATCGGCATCTGCAGCAGCGTGATCAGGTCGAAGGACGGTGTACCCGTGGCGTCGCGGTGCAGGAAGTAGAGCGCGAAGAGCGCCACCAGCATCAGCACGCTGCCGACCATGGTGTAGAGGAAGAACTTGACCGCCGCGTAGATGCGGCGCTGCCCTCCCCAGACCCCGATGAGCAGGTACATCGGGATCAGCATCGCCTCCCAGAACACATAGAAGAGCAGCAGGTCGAGTGCGAAGAACGTGCCGAGCATGCCTGCCTCGAGCGCCAGGAGCAGGGCGAAGAACTCCTTGGTGCGGTGCTCGACCGAGGTCCACGAGCCCGCGATGGCGAGCACCGTGGTGAGCGTGGTGAGCAGCGCGAGCAACGCCGAGAGCCCATCCACGCCCAGGTGGTACTGGGCTCCGATCGCCGGGATCCACGCCATCTGCTCGACGAACTGGTAGCCCGGGTCTCCGGCCTGCACGCGCCACCAGAGCGGCAGCGAGAAGACGAACTCGGCGATG
>CADEFY010000344.1 GCA_902826705.1 uncultured bacterium | reverse complement strand
CACAACATCGACCTGCATGCCGGGACCGGCCCCGGCGGCGGGGCCGCGGCCTCGTTCATGGCTCCGGGGCACTCCTCCCTCTTCTTGTGCAAGGCGCTCAAGCTCGGGCTCTTCCTGTACCACTGCGCCACGGCGCCGGCGGGCATGAACATCGCCAACGGCATGTACGGACTGATCCTGGTGGAGCCCGCCGAGGGCCTGCCCAAGGTGGACCACGAGTACTACGTGATGCAGAGCGAGTTCTACACCTCGGGTCGCAACGGCGAGCCGGGTCTGCAGCCCTTCGACATGGAGAAGGCCGTACGTGAGGACGCCGAGTACGTGGTGTTCAACGGCTCCGTGGGTTCGATGACGGGCGACAAGGCGATCACCGCGAAGACCGGCGAGACCGTCAGGCTGTTCGTCGGCAACGGCGGACCCAGCCTGTCGTCGGCCTTCCACGTGATCGGTGAGATCTTCGACCGCGTGAACGTCGAGGGCGGCGACCTCGTGAACGCGAACCTGCAGACCACGCTGATCCCGCCGGGCGGTTCGGCGATCGTGGAGTTGAAGGTGGAGGCGCCCGGCACGCTGATCCTGGTGGATCACGCCATCTTCAGGACGTTCAACAAGGGCGCTCTGGCCATGCTGCAGGTGGAGGGCGAGAAGAACCTGGCCGTCTACTCCGGCAAGCAGTCCGACCTCGTCTACCAGCCGGAGGGCTCTGCGATCCAGCGCATGGGCGACGCGCCGCAGCAGGCCGCTGCGAGCAGCCGCGAGGAGCGGATCACACGCGGTCAGCGCATCTATCGCGAGGTGTGCGCGGCCTGCCACCAGCCCAGTGGCGAGGGCATCGCTGGTGCGTTCCCGCCGCTCGCCAAGTCCGACTACCTGAACGCCGACAAGGGCCGCGCGATCGGTGTGGTCGTGCGCGGTCTGAGCGGTAAGGTGATGGTGAACGACAAGTCCTACGACAGCGTGATGCCCGCACTGGGGCTCGACGACGAGTCCGTGGCCAACGTGCTGACCTACGTCTACAGCCAGTGGGGCAACTCGGGGGCCGACGTCACGCCGGCCGAGGTGAAGGCCGTGCGCGCGCGCAGATGATACGGCTCGGGCTCGTCGCCCTGGGCGCTGCCGCCCTGGCGTTGGGGCCCGTCGCCGTCGCGCGCGCCGCGGACCCGGTGGGGATGGTGCGCATCCCCGCCGGGTCCTACCGGCCGCTCTACCGGCCCGCGGCCGCCGATTCGAGTGCCGCGACACGATCGGCCGCGCGCCGAGCCACACCCCGCATCGCCGTTGCGACATTCATGATCGATGTGCGGCCGGTCACGAACGCGCAGTACCTGGCCTTCGTGCGCGCGCACCCGAAGTGGCGCCGCTCGCGCGTCGATCGACTGTTCGCCGACGCCGCGTATCTGCGCCACTGGGAGTCGGACCTCTCGCTCGGGCCCGACGCACCACCCGAGAGCCCTGTCGTGAACGTGTCGTGGTTCGCCGCGCGGGCCTACCTGGCGGCCCACGGCCGCAGATTGCCGAGCGTGGACCAATGGGAGTACGTGGCCGCGGCCAACGAGACGTCGCTCGACGCCTCGCGCGACCGCGCGACCCTGGAACGTCTGCGCGGGTGGTACGCGCGTCCCTCGCCCGCGCGATTGCCGGCGGTCGGTGGCTCGCCTGCCAACCGTTACGGGGTGCAGGACCTGCACGGACTGATCTGGGAGTGGACGCTGGACTTCAACTCAGCGCTCGTGACCGGGGAGTCGCGCGGGGATGCCTCACTGGAGCGTGCGCTCTACTGCGGCAGCGGTGCCGCGGGCGCGTCCGACTTCGAAGACTACGCGGCGTTCATGCGTTTCGCGCATCGGAGCAGTCTCGAGGCACGCTACTGCCTGGCGGGGCTGGGATTCCGTGGCGTGGCACTGGAGCGAGGAGGAACGAGATGAGACCCGCGTCGCGAGGGCCTCTGGTCCTGCTGTGCGCGCTGTTGGCGTGCGCCTCCTGTGCTCGCACGCAGGAGGCGGCTCAAGAGCGCGCGCCGGCGGCATCGGAAGCAGCCGCTCCCTCGATCACTGCACTGGAGGTCGCCCTCACGGACCAGGACGGTCAGGCCGCGACGCTCGCCGACCTGCGCGGCCGCGTGTGGGTGGTGGCGATGATGTACAGCGCCTGCGAGACCGTGTGCCCGCGCGTGACCGAGGACATGAAGGCGATCGAGCAGCAGGTCGGCCAGGTGGCGAGCGGCGACGTCGACGCGGTGCGTTTCGCGCTGTTCTCGCTGGACGCCGCGCGCGAGTCTCCCGAGGCGCTGCGCGCGTATGCGCGCGATCATCGGCTCGACACCGCACGCTGGCGGCTGTTCACCACCGACGAGGACGGAGTGCGCGACCTTGCCGCGGTGTTCGGCGTGCGCTACAAGCCCGAGGACGACGGGGAGATCGCGCACTCGGCGATGATCCTGGTCCTCGACCGTTCGGGGGCGGTCGTGCACCGGCAGGTGGGCGTGGACCAGGACGCCACGGCCCTGCTCGCAGCGCTGGCCGCGGCGCGTCGGTGAGACCGGCCACCGAATGGCCCCAGCCGTATCGCGTGCTCTTCCCCATCGGCATCGCCAATGGGGTCCTCGCAGCCGCCGTGTGGCCGATGCACGCCGCCGGCATCGGGGACTGGCCCGGCGAAGGGCACCGCCTGCTGATGATCCTCGGCTTCGAGCAGGCGTTCATCTCCGGGTTCCTGCTCACGGCGATGCCCGCCTTCACCGGTGGCGCGCCATGCCGCAGGGTCGAACTGGCGATCCCCGCAGCCTCGCTGATCGCGGCGAGCGCGAGCGCGCTGGCGGGGGTCCCCACGATCGCGATCGGAGCATGGCTCGTGGGGCTCGTGAGCCTGATGACGGCGCTGGTGCGACGCGTGGTGCGCGCGCCCGCTCGCCCGCCGGCCGAGTTCCTGTTCGCGGCACTCGGCCTGGTGCTCGGCCTCATCGGCGGTGTTCTGCTGATCGCCGAGGCGACCGGCGCCTGGGCCGCGCCACAGCCGCGCTTCGCGATCCGGCTCGTCTCCCTCGGTATGGTGCTGTCGCTCGTGCTGGGGC
>CADEFY010000343.1 GCA_902826705.1 uncultured bacterium | reverse complement strand
GCACCGGAGGCGTGTCGGATGACACGCCGAGGAGCGCCACGCTCGTGCAACGCGGCGGCCGTGCTGCAGGTGGCACTCTCAGGCGGCGGGCTCATGAATAGTCCGGGCTAGTGGAGTCCGCCACGCATGGCACGCCCGAGGTGGCGACCCGTGAGAAGCCGAAGTAGGTTCACGGGATGATCCGACACATGCGCCCCACCCGGTGGTCAGTGGTCCTGCTCCTCGCGGCGTTCGCTGGCACGTGCACGCCGCGCGGCGCGAAGGACTTCCGTGGCGAAGTGCCGACGTCGCCCGTGATCGTCGCCGGCGTATCGCTTCCCGAGGTGCTCCCCTCGGGCGGCACTCAGCCGTTCGTGATGCGCGCCCGGCCCGGCGGCCTGCTGGTGGTCTTCTTCGGGTTCGTGAACTGCCCGGACATCTGCCCGACCACACTGAGCGAGACCAAGCGAGCGGTCGCCATGCTCGGTGGGGGTGGACGCGACCTCGAGGTGGCGTTCGTCACGGTGGACCCGACCCGCGACTCCGCCCAGGTGATGCTCGACTATCTGGGATCCTTCTTCGAGCAGGGCGCGCACGCCCTGCGGCCCGAGACCCAGGACCAGCTCGGTCGTGCGCAGACGGCGTTCCGCGCCACCTCCACGGTCACCCGCGAGGCCGACGGCCATGTCGACGTGAGCCACACCGCCACCACTTACGTGGTCGATCCCGCCGGGCGCGTGATCCTGCAGTGGCCATTCGGCACCTCGGCCGCGGACATGGCGCACGACCTGCGCCGATTGACTGGGGATGCGCCGGGCCCTGACGGGGCCGCCTCGGACGCGCTCGCGCCCCCGACCGCTCCGGCGGAGGGGTTGCTCCTCGATGACGCATGGGTGCGCGCCAGCCCGCGGGGCGCCACGATGGGTGCGGCCTACCTCACGCTGGAGAGCACGACGGGCGATCGGCTGGTCGAGGTGGCGACGGACTCCTCGCTGACCGAGTACATGGAGATGCACGAGATCGTCGCGGGAGAGGGCGGCGCCCTGCGGATGCAGCAGGTCGCCTCACTCGAACTGCCCGCAGGGGAGCGCGTCACGTTCGAACCCGGGGGCCGTCACCTCATGTTCATCGGACTCCGGCAGCCACTCGTCGCCGGCCGTTCGGTGGCGCTCCGGTTGCGCTTCGAACGGGCGGGCGAGCGTACGGTCCACGCCGTCGTTCGGGGCGATTGATCCGAGCCGGGATCAGGCGGCCGAGGCCTCGTCGACCACCCCGCGCCGCCGAGTGACCCATGTGCGCAGGCGCGCCGTCGTGTGTTGCACCAGGATGTGCGTGCACGGAACGACGAACAGCGTGAGCAGCGTGGACACGCTCAGTCCGCCGATGACGGCGATCGCGAGCGGCTGCATGAGTTCAGAACCCTCCTCGAGTCCGAGGGCGAGCGGCAGGGTGCCCAGCACGGTCGTGAGCGTGGTCATCAGGATCGGCCGCATGCGTGTGGCACCGGCATGCACCACGGCCTCCTCGAGCGTGAGACCATGCTCGCGCCTCGCGATCTCGATGTACTCCACCAGCAGGATCGCGTTGTTGACCACGATCCCCGCGAGCAGGATCACGCCCAGCAGCACCGGTGCGCTGAGCGGTGTCCGGGTGGCCCAGAGCAGCAACCCGACGCCGGTCAGGGCGAGTGGGATCGAGACCAGGATCGTGAGTGGGTCGCTCAGGCTCTCGTACTGGATCGCCATGACCACGAAGACGAGGAAGATCGCGAGCACGGTCACGATGAACAGGTTGCGCTGGTTCTCGGCCGCGGCTCTCTCCTCGCCGCCGAAGAGGAGCCCGTAGCCCTCGGGCAGTTCGAGGTCGGCGAGGGCCTCGCGCGCGGCGCGCGTCACCGCGCCCACAGTGGTCGTGGCATCGTCGACGTCACCCGTGATGCGGATCTGCCGGTTCTGGTTGACGCGCAGGATCGAGGTCGGTCCGGTGCCGAGCTTCACCTCGGCGACATCGCGCAGTGTGATCGGCTCGCGGGCGCCGGGGAAGAGCGCGATCGCGCCCAGGTCCTCGGGGCTCGTCAGCGCCTCCCGCGGCAGTCGCACGCGCACGTCGTACTCGTGGTTGCCCTCGGTGAACCGCGTCGCGATGGTGCCATCGAGGGCAGTCCGCACGGTCTGGCCCACAGCAGCCGCGTCGAGGCCGAGGTCCGCGGCACGCTGGCGGTCGATCACGATCGAGAGTTGCGGGCTTGCGGCCTCCGTCGACGTCTCGAGACCGGACAGTCCCTCGAGCCGCCGCAGGCGCCGCTGGGCCTCGGCGCCGAGCCGCTGCAGCTCGATCGGGTCGTCACCCTGGATCGACACCGCGAGGTCGGCATTGGCGGCGTTGGTGCGGAGCCCGCGGATGCGCGGCGGCCGCACATTGATCTGCGCACCCGGCACACCCAGCGCCTGGACCTTCTGCTGCATCTTCGCGACCCAGGCCGCCGCCGGCATGTCGCGCCGGTCGTTCGCCGCCACGAGTTGCACGCTCACCTGGCCGCGGCCTCCACCGCCGCCGCTCGGTCCGCCGAAGAACGTGCCGCCGGCCGTCGCGAACACATGCCTTACGTGCGGCATCTCCTCGACCAGCGCCTCGACCTGCCGGGTCACCTCGTCGACACGCTCCGGCGACGTCCCGGGCGGCATGCGAAGCCCGATGGTCACATTGCCGTCGTCGACCGAAGGGAGGAACTCATTGCCGAGGCCGCGCGTGAGCAGCAACGTACCCGCGAGCAGTGCGAACGCACCGGCCAGCACCCAGCCTCGCGCACGCACTGCGCGAGCGGCGAGCGACCGGTAGCCTTCCGTCATGCGTGTCACGGCCTGCTCGAATCCGAGCACGAGCCGGCTGCGATCGAGCCCGCTCCGGAAGCCGATGCGCTCGAGCTTCGCCGACAGCATCGGGACGAGCGTGAGGGACACCGCGAGCGCTGCCACGTTGGCGAACGAGATCGTCAGGATGAGTTCGCGGAAGATCAGGGCCGCGAGGCCGCTGATCAGCAGTACCATAAGCATGACGGTCTTGTTGACGCCACCGGCGATCTCGTGGCCTTGGGAATTCGCCCCGATCTCGCTCCGGAA
>CADEFY010000342.1 GCA_902826705.1 uncultured bacterium | reverse complement strand
TATGTGGGTGACGAGCCCACGCGCATCGACGACGTCTACGTGACCACCGAGACCGCGGCGGGCGGTGACCTGTCGAGCATCGACTACTGCTCGACGTTCGCCGAACGCATGACGCAGCCCGCGGTGCTCGGGATCGATGAGCCTTACCTGCCCGTGGTCCTGCAACTGCACGGTCGCACGGGCGAGCACTACCGCATCGAGATCCGCCGGCCGGACCAGTCGCTGTTCGCCGGGGTCGATCACACGTTCACGGAACCGCTCGCACAGGGGCTGCATTGGTGGGCGTGGTACTGGAACGGCAATGTGTCGGCCTCGGAGCAGGGCGTGTGGACCGTGGATGCGATCGCCGACGGCATGCCCGCGCGGCGCACCACGTTCACGGTGGGAGCGACCACCGTCTACGGCCCGCGCTTCGCGCCGGGCGTGGGGCGGTCGTATCGCGTGAACGGCGTCGTGCAGCGCGACACGCTGCGCATCTCGCCGCTCGGTGCGCCGGTCACCTACGCACTGGTGGGGGCTCCGGCGGGCGTGACGCTCACCGACTCCGTGCTCACGCTCCCCGCGGCGTCCTCGCAGCCGTCGCGATCGGCGTGGTTCCAGGCCGTCGCCACCGATGCCGCGGCGAGACGCGACACGGCGTGGTTCCACCTGGTGGATCCCAGCAAGCCGCCCGCGCTCGTCACCGGAGTCCCGCCGCGTGCGAGCGATGCGCTGGCGCTGGCGTCGTTCCCCAGCCCGGCGCGCGGCGCGGCCACGCTGCGATTCACGCTGCCGCGCGCGTCGTCGGTGTCGCTCGCGGTGTTCGACCTCTCCGGCCGGCGCGTGCGGCGACTGCTCGATCCTGCGACCTCCCTGGCGCCGGGCGAGCAGCAGGTGCGCTGGGATGGCCGCGACGATCGCGGTGCGCCCGTGGGCGCGGGCGTCTACTTCGCCGCGCTCGAGTCGGATGGCGCCACGCGGCTGCGGCGCATCGTGCTGCTGGACTGATCGCTCCGGCCGAACATCGCGAGCTGGATCAGGCCCATGAGCGTGAAGTAGAGCAGCCCCATCGCCATCACGCGCCACGGCTCGTCGATCCACAGGCCGCCGCCCGTGAGCTGCAGACCCGCGACTGCGGCGGGGCCCATGCCGAGGCGCGGGATCGGCGGCACGACGGTGGCGAACGTGGCGCCCAGGTAGCACACCACGCCCGCGGCCCACAGGCCCATGACCGAGGAACGGTCCACCCGCTCGGGCGGCATGAACCACAGCGGCAGCATGCGATTGGCCATGAGCGTCCAGAACGACACGAGCGGGAACCAGCTCTTCATGCCGAACGAGAACGCCAACGTGAAGAGCGTGTAGAACCCGATCAGCACCAGCATGATCCCCGCGCCGCCGAATCGTCCCACCGCCTGCCGACCGCGCAGCGGGCCGTCGGGCATGGCGGCGGCGCCGAGGAATCCGGAGGCGTGCACGACGAGGAACTCGACGATCATGGTCATGTGCAGCACGCGCAGCATGCCGCCGTCCACGACCTGCGGGCTCACCCAGGCGATCGCATAGGCCGCCGCCACGGCGAGATCGGGTAGCGCGCTCATCACGCGCGGATAGGGCACGGGGATCGGTGCGGCCGAGCCGAGTCGCATGGCGGCACTATCGGCAGCGCGTGCGAGCGGGTCCAGTGGCGCGCGTCAGACCGCGACCGCCGCCCTGCGCTCGCGTGCCGCACGGGCCGCGCGGAACACGGCGGCGTGCGCGGCGACCGTGGTCTCGATCGGCCGGCCGTAGCCGCCGCCGAGCGTGACCACCACAGGCACGCCGCGCTCCTCGGCCCACGCGAACACCCGGGCGTCGCGTTCGGCGAGCCCGGCGTGCGTCATGGCCAGCCGACCGAGGCGGTCGGTGTGCAGCGCATCGACCCCGGCCTGGTAGAACACGAGGTCTGGCGCATGGTGCTCGAGCGCTGCTGGCACGTGCGCATCGAGCGCCGCGAGGCAGACGGAGTCCGTGGCGCCGTCCTCGAGTTCCACGTCGAGCCGGCTCGACTCCTTGTGCAGCGGGTAGTTGTGCCGCGCATGCATCGAGAACGTGAACGTGTCGGGATCGCCGGCGAAGCATGCAGCCGTGCCGTTGCCCTGGTGCACGTCGAGGTCGAGCACGAACGGCCGCTTCGCGAGGCCGTCGCGGCGCAGCAGCGCGATGGCGATCGCCGCGTCGTTGAACAGGCAGTAGGCCTCGCCACGCGCGGGGTAGGCGTGATGCGTGCCGCCCGCCAGATTGCCGGCCACGCCATGCACGAGCGCCGCACGCGCTGCCATCACGGTGCCGGCGATCGCGGCACGGGCTCGCGTGACGAGCCCTTCGGACCACGGCAACCCCAGGCGTCGCACCTCGGCCACGGTCCACTCGCCCGCGAGCGTGCGCGTCACGTAGTCGGCGTCATGCGCCGCCTCGAGCCACTCGCGCGGCGCGGGCTCGGAGCGCGACACCCACTCGGGCTCGAGCGTGCCGTCGGCGAGCAGCGCCTCCCGGACGGCGCGGTACTTGGCGATCGGGAAGGGGTGCGACTCGGGCAGGTCGAACGTGAAGTGGTCGCTCGCCCACACGCGCAGTGGCCGCTCGGCGGTCATCGGGAGCCCCCGATCACTCCACGGAGGGCGGTCGGAGCTGCGTGGAGGACCGCATTGTAAGGCGGCCGTACAAAGCATAGGCTTGTGTCTGCGCGGTCCGAGAGCCTCTCCGCGCCCCTCACCGTCGAGCCTCTCGCCCCAGGACCCCTGAGCGAGGGCCGCGCCACGAACGGACCACCCCCATGCGAAGACTCCTCATCGCGCTCGCGCTCGTGCTCGCCGCCAGCGGCTCGGCCCAGGCCCAGGTCGGCAGTGTGCTCTGGCAGGACGACTTCGACACGCTCGACTCCTGGCTCAAGGTCACCGGCAACGGGCAATGGGGATGGGGCAATGGCGAGCTGCAGTTCTACCGGAACGAGAACGTCGACATCGCCCCCGTCCCTGGCGAGCCGGGCAATCTCGCACTCCGCATCGTCGCAAGACAGGAGAGCGGCCCGGGCATCGTGGATCAATGGGGCAATCCGCTGAACTACACCTCGGGCAAGGTCGTGAGCA
>CADEFY010000341.1 GCA_902826705.1 uncultured bacterium | reverse complement strand
ACGGCCGGGCAGCAGGGTGACCTGCGCATCGAAGTCGAATGTGGGGATCCAGCGCGAGCGGTCGCCGTTGTTCGTCGACGGGCCGATCACCTCCGAGGTGACCCCGCGCGTGAGCGGCGCGGACAGATCCGCGGGCGGTTGCGAAGCTTCTCCCTCGTGCAGCGTCACCTGCACGGGCCATGGCCCGCCTGCGGCAGGATTGACCGCATTCGCGATCTCGGCCCAGTGCAGCACGACGCGTGTGGCGACGCGGAAGTGCTGCGCGAACGTGTCCGACGAGGGCTCGATCGCCTGGTCCGTGGTCATGACCGCCTGCACGACGCGGTAGTCCGCGATCGTGGTGCTGCCCCCACACAGCGCCTGTGCGAGCGATGCGTGCGGCCCGGCCAGCGGCACGAGCGGCTGACCGAGCGGCCCCCACAGCGAGACCGGCGCGCTCGTCGCCGCGTCCGTCCGCTGGTGCAGCCAGAGCGTGTTGGAGAGCAACCCCGCATCGTGGGAGAGCTGCAGCGCGCTGGCACCCGGGCGACCATCCGCCACCGACTCCAGCGACTGCGTCACGACAGGAGGCGAGAACGTCGTCCGGATCCCGAAGTACTGCACATTGGAGGGATCGAACCGGCGCGTGCGGAGCGCCACCGTGGTCGGGTCGGGCGCGAGCGCCTGAGGATCCCAGGCCAGCACGTCGAGTCGCGGCCACGAATAGCTGGCGCGACGGATGCCCAGCGAGCAGGCCGCGAGATTGCCGGGCGCGGCGAAGGGCATGACGAGCCGATGGGTGTTCGGCAGCATGAGCAGGCTGTCGCCGAAGACGGAGGTGAGCGAGGGCACACAATCGGCGTACGCGTCGGCACTCGCCACGGCCGGCCGCGCGAAGCGGGTGCCTGCGCTCGCGCCCGCGACCAGCAGCATGGCCACCGCGAACCGCCGCACGCCGACTGCGTTCATCGCCACCTCCCGATCCACGGCCCGCTCCGCATGGGCAGTACCCTAGCCTAGTCCACGCACCGTTCCGCCGGAAGGGGTTCCTGGGCCGGACTACTGGTGGCGCAGTTCCAGGCGGTCGAGGACGCCAGTCGCGCCGCCGGCGCCGCTCACGTCCACTGCGCCGCGCGCCAGCACCCACAGGGCGCCGCGCGCATCCACGGCCATCGCGACCGGCCCCGGGGCTGGAAGCGCCCCCAGCCGCTCGAGGCGACCCGAGTCCCCGGGCGCCAGCCACCGCAGGTCGCCCTGGCAGAAGTCCGTGAAGAACCAGCCGTCGCGCCACGGCAGCGGCAACTCCCGGCCCGGCGCCGCGTAGAACGCGCCGCCCGTGATGCTGCACCCTGACGCATGGTCGTAGGCGTGGCGCGGTGTGCGGTACTCGGGATGGATCGACGGGCCCTCGAACAGGGGCCACCCCAGATGATCGCCCGCCTGCACGTCATCGATCTCCTCGAAGCGCTGATGGCCCACGTCGTTCACCCGGACGCGGCCGGTACGCGGATGCACGCCGATCGCGAACGGATTGCGGAGTCCGCGGGCCCAGATGGCGCGGTGCGGGCCGTCGGTGAAGGACAGGAACGGGTTGTCCAGCGGCACGCCTCCATCGCGCGCGATCCGCAGGATCTTGCCGAGCGAGGAGTGCAGGCTCGAGGCCGCACGTTCGTCGTCGCCGTCGCCGAGCCCCACGAGCAGATGCCCGGTGGCATCGAGCGCGACCGAGCCGCCGGCGTGCACGGTGCCGATCATGGCATCGCTGCGGAACAGCTCGCGCCGGCTGCCCGGGCGCAGGGTGTCGCCGCTCAACTCGACCGACGCGACCACGACATGCACGGGCCGCCCGAGGGGCGTGTACACGAGGAACAGCCGCTGCGTGCGCGTGAAGTCGCGATCCACCGCCACGCCGAGCAGTCCCTGCTCGCCGGAGTCCTCGACATGCACGTGCACCGCGGCACGCGCGAGCAGCCGGCCGTCGCGCACCACGCGCAGCGCGCCGCCCTGCTCGCAGATGAACACCCGGCCGTCCGGCGCGAGTGCGAACGCCACGGGCCGCGTCAGTCCGCTCACCACCCGGCTCGACGTGAAAGCCGTGGCCGGACTTGCCGTGACGACGGCGGCGAGCAGGGCGGCCGAGATCATGCCCGCACCCCTGACGGCGCCGCGTCGTGCGTGAGCAGGTAGAGCGCGAAGCTCCCGAGCCAGTGCGTGCCCATCCAGTCCCGGTTCTCGATCGCGCCGCGAAGTCCCGCGTCGCGGAGCCGAGTCGCTGCCTGCCCGAGCGGGCCCACGGCCGCGTGCGACGCGGGCAGCGCGGCGAGGATGCCCTCGAGCATCCACGCGCGCGTCAGGCTGAGGCCGTCCAGGTGCGACAGCTTGCCGTCGCGCCGGTCCGGAGGAGCGAGCGGCTGGAGCCACGCGGCCACCTCGGCGCGGCCCGCCTGCGGCAGGTAGGCGTCGAACCACTCGGCGAACTGGGGTGCGGGCAGGGCGCGGCGCATGAGGTCGGCGGCACCGAGGATCGGCGACAGGAAGTCGTGCGCCGAGGGCTCGAAGCGCACCGGCGCGTCGCGGTCCGCTGCATGCATCGCGCGGGCGCAGGCCGCGACGCGCTCACGCGCCTGCGCGTCCCCCGTCTCCGTCGCCCAGTCGAACACCAGGGCCAGTGCGAACGCACTCTGCGAATGCTCCCCCGAGCGGATCGGTCGCGGCAGGTGCTCGGCCCAACTCAGCATCCGTTCGGCCGCCAGCGCCTCGAGCGGCGCGACGCCGGCGCGCCATTGGCGGGCGTCGGCGTCGTCCCACGCGTGCAGGTCGGCCGCCAGGCGCAGCAACCACGCGAGCCCGTATGGCCGCTCGAACGTCGGCCGCGCGACGAGGTGCGCATGCTCGGTGCGCAGGCTCTCGTCGGTGAGCGAGCGCGCGAGTGCTCGGCGTGCGTCACCCGCCCAGGATGCCTCGGGGGCCAGGCGCAGCGCACGCACCAGCGCCCAGTGGCCATGCACCGCCGAATGCCAGTCGAAGCTGCCGCAGAACACGGGCGTCCGCTCGCGCGGTGGCGCGATGGGCCCTTCGGACTCGACGAGCAGCGGGTACACGCTCGGGTACGCGCGCGCGATGGCGTCCCCTGCCATCGCCACGAACGGCGCGAGTGCCTGCGCGTGCGGCGTCACTCCATG
>CADEFY010000340.1 GCA_902826705.1 uncultured bacterium | reverse complement strand
GAAGCGGTACTTAAACTCGTACGGCGCTGGGGGCGGAAATGACCTGGTGATGGTGCGCGGCACGTTCGCCAACATCCGGTTGAAGAACCTGCTCGTGCCCGGTAGCGAGGGCAACGTGACGGTGCACTTCCCGAGCGGCCAGCAGATGCCGATCTACGACGCCAGCGCGCAGTACCAGGCGGCGGGCACGCCGTTGGTGGTGCTGGCGGGCAAGGAGTACGGCACCGGCAGCTCGCGCGACTGGGCCGCCAAGGGCACGCTGCTGCTGGGCGTGCGCGCGGTGCTGGCCGAGAGCTTCGAGCGCATCCATCGCTCGAACCTGGTGGGCATGGGCGTGCTGCCGCTGGTGTACGAGGCGGGGCAGAGTGCCGAGTCGCTGGGCCTGACGGGGCGCGAGACGTTCGACATCGGCGGGCTCGCCGCGGGCCTGTCGCCGCGGCAGAAGCTGACCGTGCGCGCCACGCGCGAGGATGGCTCGGTGCTCGAGTTCAAGGCGATCGCGCGACTCGACACACCGGTCGACGTGGACTACTACAAGAACGGCGGCATCCTGCAGACGGTGCTGCGCGGGATGGTGAAGCGCTGATCGCGCGGCGCGCGGTGGGCGCGGTGGGACTTGCGCTCACCGCCGCGCTGCTCGGCGGCTGTGCCGCCGTGACCGCGATCGGCGTGAAGCTGCTGTACCGCCGCGCCGAGCTGCCGGACGCACAGGTGGTGCGCGATGTCGCGTATCGCGTGGCCGCCGCGGGCGAGACGCACGGCGACAGGCTCGACCTGTACCGGCCCGCGGGCACCGGCTGGCCCGTGATCGTGTTCGTGCACGGCGGCAACTGGGACAGCGGCTCCAAGGACCTGCGCGCGGGCGGCGCCGACGTGTACGCCAACATCGGGCGGTTCTACGCCGCGCGCGGCATCGGCGTGGCGGTGATCGACTACCGCCTGCAGCCCGGCGTGGACTGGCGCACGCAGGTGGCCGATGTGCGCGAGGCGGTGCGCTGGGTGCACGCGAACGTGGCGTCGCACGGCGGCCGGCCCGACCGGATCTTCCTCATGGGCCACTCGGCGGGCGCGCACCTGTCGCTGCTCGTGGCGCTCGACACGCTGGCGCTCCCGGGCATCCGGCCGCGCGGCGTGATCGCGGTGAGCGGCGCGGGGCTGGATCTTGTGGATGAGCAGACCTACGCGCTGGGCGAGGATCCGCGCTACTACTCGAAGCGGTTCCAGGGCGGCGACACGACCGCCGCGTGGCAGCGCGCGGCGTCCCCCGTGCACCACGTGCATGCGGGCGCGCCGCCCATGCTGATCCTGTATGCGGCGGGCGAGAAGCGCGCGCTGCACCGCCAGTCGCAGTTACTGGCGGCCGCGCTCGATTCGGCCGGCGTGCCGCAGCGCACCGTGATCGTGCCGGGCGAGAGCCACTCGCGCATCGTGCTCACGCTGAGCCGGCCCGACCGCACGGCGGCGCCGGCGGTGCTGGAGTTTCTGGAAGCGCTGCGTTAGCCGCGCAGCGCGTCAGCCCGTGACGAACCCGTCCGCCACGTCGAGCGCCTCGTCGATCATGGCGAGGCCCGCGCGCATGTCGTCGTCGCTGGTGGTGCAGGGCGGCGTGATCTGCAGGCGGTTGAAGTGCGAGAACGGCCACACGCCCTTGGCCTTGCAGGCGTTGAGCAGGTCGACCATGGGCTTGGCCGCCGCGCCCGAGGCATTGAACGGCACGAGCGGCTCGCGGGTGGCGCGGTTCCTCACCAGCTCGATGGCCCAGAACACGCCGAGCCCACGCACCTCGCCGACGCTCGGGTGCTTCTCGGCGATCTTCGCCAGCGCCGGGCCGATGACGTCGGCGCCCAGGTGGCGCGCGTGCTCGACGATGCGCTCTTCCTTGAAGATGCCGATGCTGGCCACGATCGACGCGCACGCGAGCGGGTGGCCCGAGTAGGTGAGGCCGCCCGGGAACACGCGGTCGCGGTACGTGTCCGCGATCCTCCGACTGATCACCACGCCGCCCACCGGCACGTAGCCCGAGTTGGAGCCCTTGGCGAACGTGATCAGGTCGGGCGTGACCTTCCAGCGGTCGACGGCGAACCACTCGCCGCAGCGGCCGAACCCCGCCATGACCTCGTCGCACACCATGACGATGCCGTGGCGGTCGCACAGCGCGCGCACGCCGGCCAGGTAGCCGTCGGGCGGCACCAGGATGCCGTTGGTGCCCACCACGGTCTCGAGGAAGATCGCCGCCACCGTGTGCGGGCCCTCGACCATGAGCACGTTGTCGAGGTGCGCGAGCGCGCGTTCGCATTCCTCGGCGGGCGTGGTGGCGTGGAACGCCGAGCGGTAGAGGTACGGCCCCCAGAACTTGACCACGCCCGCCGCGCCCGGCTCGTTGCCCCAGCGGCGCGGATCGCCCGTGAGCATGATCGAGTTGCCCGTGGCGCCGTGGTAGCTGCGGTAGGCCGACAGGATCTTGTGGCGGCCCGTGTGCCCGCGCGCCAGCCGCACCGCGTTCTCGACCGCCTCGGTGCCGCCGTTGGTGAAGAACACCATGTCGAGGTCGCCCGGGGCCAGTTCGGCGATCAGCCGCGCCGCCTCGGAGCGCATGTCGTTGGCGAAGCTGGGCGCGATCGTGCACAGCCGGCCCGCCTGCTCCTGGATCGCCGCCACCAGCTTGGGGTGCTGGTGCCCGATGTTGACGTTGACCAACTGGCTCGAGAAGTCGAGCCACGTGCGCCCCTTGTCGTCCCAGAAGCGCGAACCCTGCGCGCCCGCGATGACCAGCGGATCGATCTGGCCCTGTGCGGACCACGAGTGGAAGACGTGCGCACGATCGTGCGCGTGGGCCGAGGCGAGATAGGGCGAGACTGCGGGGTCGAGTCGGGTCATGGGACGGGATGGTAGGGGAAGGGGGGGCGGCGGGCCAGAGGTGAGGGCGGAGCTTCGAGAATCTTGCTTGACCCGTTCCCGGATGACGGACGAAGCTGCGGGCGACCCGCACCCGAGAGACCGCCCCGGGGAGATGCGCGATGGGATCGATGTGGCAGACCGTGCTGGGAGTGGACCTCGGACCGCGCGCTATGTGGAGCATCGCGGTGGCGGATGCGCCTCGTGGCACGACACCGAGCGCATTGTCGGGATCGTGCAAGACGGCGCCCCCCTCTCCGCAGCTGAGTGACC
>CADEFY010000339.1 GCA_902826705.1 uncultured bacterium | reverse complement strand
CGGATCCAGCGTCCGGATCGTGACTGCATGCCCGTCCATGGCCTGGAACAGACCCCGGAAGTCGGCGCGCTGATACGGCAGCAGCTTGGCGAGCGCCCCCTGATAGTCCTTGAGCGGACCCGCCAGTTGCCTGCGCAGGGCCGCCACCTGCGCCTTGGCGGCCTTGGCCTCGGCTCCCAGCGTGCCCTCGACCGCGCGTTCGGCGGCCGCGAGCTTCTCGCGCAGCGCCTTCACGATCGGCGCGGCCATGATCATGCGCACCACCTGCGGCAGCCGCTCCTCGGCGAAGAACATGTGCTCGGTGCGGCAGAGCCCGATGCCCTCGGCGCCGAACTTGCGCGCCTGCTTGGCGTCGCGCGGGATGTCGGCGTTGGCGCGCACCTTGAGCTTGCGGTGACGGTCGGCGATCGCCATGAAGCGCGCGAACTCGCCGCTCACCTCGGCCTCGATCGTGGGGACGGCTCCCAGCATGACCTCGCCCGTCGAGCCGTCGAGCGAGATCCAGTCGCCTTCGCGGATCGTGCGCCCATCCACCACCATGCAGCGCTTCTTGTCGTCCACGCGGATGCCGCCCGCGCCTGACACGCACGGCTTGCCCATGCCGCGCGCCACCACGGCGGCGTGCGAGGTCATGCCTCCGGTCGCCGTGAGGATGCCCTGTGCCGCGTCCATGCCGTGGATGTCGTCGGGGGTGGTCTCCTTGCGCACCAGGATCACCTTCTCCTTGCGCGCGCCATGCTCGGCCGCGGTGTCGGCATCGAACACGGCCCTGCCCACCGCGGCGCCGGGCGAGGCCGCCAGGCCGCGTGCGAGCACACTGCGCTTGGCCCTCGGGTCGAAACGCGGGTGCAGCAACTGGTCCAGCGAGGCGGGCTCCACGCGCAGGATCGCCTCCTCCTCCGTGATCAGCTTCTCGTGCACCATGTCCACGGCGATGCGCACCGCCGCCTGCGCCGTGCGCTTGCCGTTGCGCGTCTGGAGTAGGAAGAGCTGGCCTTCCTGGATCGTGAACTCGAAGTCCTGGATGTCGCGGTAGTGCTCCTCCAGTCGCGACGTGATCTCACGCAACTGGTGGTAGACCTCGGGCATCTCGTCGTTGAGGTCGGCGATCGGTCGCGGCGTGCGTACGCCGGCCACGACATCCTCGCCCTGCGCATTCGTCAGGTACTCGCCATAGAAGTGGCGCTCGCCCGTGGACGGGTTGCGCGTGAACCCCACACCCGTGCCCGACGTGTCCCCCATGTTGCCGAACACCATGGCCTGCACGTTGACCGCCGTGCCGATGTCGTCGGGGATGCCGTTCTGGCGCCGGTAGTACTGCGCGCGGTCGTTGTTCCAGGACCGGAACACCGCATCGCGCGCGAGGGCCAGTTGCTCCAGCGGGTCCTGCGGGAAGTCGCGGCCGGTGCGCTTGCGGATCGCGCGCTTGAACTCGAGCACCAGCGACTGCAGATCGGCCACCGTGAGGTCCGTGTCGAGATGCACCCGCCGCTTGTGCTTGAGCGCTTCGATCAGGTCCTCGAACTCGCGCTTCTCCATGTCCATGACGACCGACGCGAACATCTGGATGAAGCGGCGGTAGCAGTCCCATGCGAACCGGTCGTTGCCCGTCTTGCGGGCGAGCCCGGTGACCGAGAGGTCGTTGAGCCCCAGGTTGAGGATCGTGTCCATCATGCCCGGCATGGAGAACTTGGCGCCCGAACGCACCGAGACGAGCAGGGGATCGTTCGTGTCGCCGAGCTTGCGGCCCATCTGCTGCTCGAGCCGCTCGAGCGCCTGGCCCTGCTGCGCCCGGAAGTCATGCGGCAGCTGGCGGCCGTTGGCGTAGTAGTGGCGGCAGACGGCGGTGGTGATCGTGAAGCCGCTCGGCACGGGCACGCCGGCATTGGTCATCTCGGCCAGGCCAGCGCCCTTGCCGCCGAGCAGGTCCTTCATGGTGCCGTTGCCCTCGGCGTGCCCCTGTCCGAAGAAGTAGACGTGCTGCTCGCTCATGCGTGTCTCCGTGCTCGATCCGGCCTCGAGTTCCGTGGTGCCCATGTTCCCTCCCTGGTGGAGTCCTCAGTGCGTGTCACACTCCGATGCTGCGGATCACCGGCCGATGATGCGGCCACCGCGCACTTCGGGGCGGACGAACAGGTTCTCGTCGACGGGCGCGTTCAGGCGGATCTGCTTGGAGCGGATCCGCGAGACGGGCTGCCCTTCGATGAAGCGTTCTTCGTCGTGCGGCAGGAGCACGCCGCGGACGAGCTTGTAGTCGCGCATGCGGCGGCGCTCGAGGAACTGCTGGCGTGACAGCCCGCCGTCCACCGCGAGCACTCGCCGGGTGCGCACGTCGATCGCCAGTCGGACGGCGCCGCGAGAGGTCTGCACGTCGACGAGATCGGCCTCCTGGCCCTCGATGACCTCGCGGCCACGCAGCGCCGGCCGGGCACCGGGTTGGCTCGCCGCCAAGAGCACGCTGACCAGGTCGCCCTCGCGCGACATCTCAAGATGCTCCACGGCGGTGCTGTCGAGTTCCGCGATCGACGCCGTGTCCGCGATCGAGAGAGCCCACGCCGAACCGCGGTCCAGCACCTGGCGCGTCTCGAACTCGAACAGCTTGGTCATGTAGATGAAGCGCCCGGGGGCACGCACCGAAGAGAACTGGCTCTGCAACTCGCGGCCTTCGGGGCCCAGCACCATCTCACCGTCGATGAGCATGGTGGTCACCGCCTGCAGCGCCCTGAGGCCGCCATGCGCCGTGATCGCGGCCGTGACGGCGGCGCGCCCGAGTCGCGACTGCTCCGCCGTGGGTGCGGGCAGCGTGTCGGCGGGGGCGGCGGTGAGCACACGCGCGAGCGGCTGCACGTCGACCGCGCCGAAGCGCGCGAGCGTCGCCTGCAACTGCGCGGCCGGCCCCACCACCAGCACGCTCACCGGGCCGCGCAGCAGGCGCTGCAGCGGAGCGGGGTCGGCGGAGCGCAGCGCCTCGATGCGACGGCTCTCGGCATCCGCGGGCAGCCCCGCAGCGTCGTCGATGGCCCACTGCGTGAGCTGGGCGCCGAGCGTCTCGAGAGCGAGCGGGGCCGCTGCGGCCTCTCGGTCGCGCCGCGCCGCCCACGCGGGGCTCGCCGTGGCGCCGGCCGCCGCGGTGATCGCCTCGCGCAACCGCTGCGCGACGATCGCGGCCGAGTCCGTACGGGCCGG
>CADEFY010000338.1 GCA_902826705.1 uncultured bacterium | reverse complement strand
CGACCCGCTCACGCTGCAGATGGTGATGGTGGATCCCAAGATGGTCGAGCTCTCGCCCTACAACGGCATCCCGCATCTGGTGATGCCGGTGGTGACCGAGGTCAAGAAGGCGGCGCGCTCGCTGCGCTGGGCCGTGGCCGAGATGGAGAAGCGCTACAAGCTGCTCGCCCTCGCGGGTGCGCGCAACATCACGACGTACAACGAGCGCGTCGCCGAGGGCAAGGTGCCGCCGCTCGAGGGCGACGTCGCGCCGCCGTCGCGGCTGAGCTATCTGGTGGTGATCGTGGACGAGTTCGCCGACCTCATGGTGCAGGTGCCCGGCGAGGTCGAGGAGCCGATCGCGCGGCTGGCGCAGATGGCGCGCGCCGTCGGCATCCACGTCGTGCTCGCCACGCAACGGCCTTCGGTCGATGTGATCACCGGCGTGATCAAGGCCAACTTCCCGTCGCGGATCGCGTTCCGTGTGCCGAGCAAGGTGGACTCGCGCACCGTGCTCGACATGAACGGCGCCGAGAGCCTGCTCGGGCTGGGCGACATGCTGTTCCTGCCCGCTGGGCGCCCCGATGCACTGCGTGTGCACGGCGCATACATCTCCGAGGAGGAGAGCCAGCGCGTGGTCGACTTCTGGCGCGCCAAGGCCGCCGTCAGCACCGCGCCGCCACCGCCGCTCGCGACCGAGGCCAAGCTGCCCGAGAGCGACGAGGAGGAGGGCGAGGACGGCTTCATGGATGACGAACTCGTGCCCGAGGCTGCGCGACTCGTGGTCATGCACGCGCAGGGCTCCACGTCGCTGCTGCAACGTCGCCTCAAGGTGGGCTACTCGCGCGCCGGGCGGCTCATGGACCAGCTCGAGCAGCTCGGCGTGGTCGGGCCGTTCAATGGGAGCAAGGCGCGGGACGTCCTCGTCGACCAGCACTGGCTGCAGCAGAAGGGCTTCGAGTGAAGCGCACCGGATCGGAGCCGGCCCCGACGCTGGCGTTCGTCACGCTCGGTTGCCCCAAGAACACCGTGGACTCCGAGAGCATGCTGGGCATGCTCGTGCAGGACGGCTTCCGCACGGTGGGGGAGGTCGAGCAGGCGGACGTCGCGGTGATCAACACCTGCGCGTTCCTGCAGAGCGCGGTGCGCGAGTCCAAGGACACGATCCGCCGTGTGGCCGACCTGAAGCACGAGGGCCGCCTCAAGGGACTGATCGTCACCGGTTGCCTCGCCCAGCGTGCCGGCGAGTCGCTGCTCGGCGAGTTCCCCGAGGTCGACGCGGTGCTCGGCACCGGGCAGTGGCGCGAGGTCGTGAGCGCGGCGCGCCACGTCCTGGGCGGTGGCACCGAGCGGCGCGTCGCGCGCGAGTACCCGGGCGGCGCGCTCGATGCGCTCACGCCGCGCGCACTGTCCACGCCGCGGCATCTGGCCTATCTCAAGATCAGCGAGGGCTGCGACCACCGCTGCACGTTCTGCATCATCCCGCGCCTGCGCGGCGACCAGCAGAGCAAACCGCTCGATGCGCTCGTCGCCGAGGCGCAGCGGCTCGCCGCCGCGGGCGTGCGCGAGCTCAACCTGATCGGCCAGGACACGACCGGCTACGGCACCGACCTTCCGGGCACGCCCGACCTGGCCGACCTGCTCCAGGCGCTCGACACGGTCGAGGGGCTGGACTGGATCCGCGTGCAGTACACGTATCCGCGGCTCTGGAGCGACCGGCTGATCGAGACGTGGGCCGGCGCCAAGCGTGTGGTGCCCTATGTGGACATGCCCCTGCAGCACATCGCCCAGGACATGCTGCGCACCATGGCGCGCGCCATGACCGAGACGGAGACGCGCGCGCTGGTGCGTCGCATCAAGCAGGGCATCCCGCGCGTGGCGTTCCGGACCAACTTCATCGTAGGGTTCCCGGGAGAGACCGAGGAGCACTTCGCGACGCTCGAGCGCTACATCGAGGAAGAGCCCTTCGACAACCTCGTCGTGTTCGGCTACGAACGCGAGCCCGAGACACCGAGCCACCGCATGACGCCGCGCGTGCCGATCCACGCGCGCCGTTCGCGACGGGCGCGGCTGCTCGCCAGGCAGCAGCGGCTGTCGCACGAGCGGCTCACGGCGCGCATCGGCCAGACGCTCGAGGTCATGATCGATGGCCCGGCGGGCCGCGGGCAGTGGGCCGCACGGCACACGGGCCAGGCGTACGAAGTCGACGGTGGCGTGGTGGTGGAAGGCGAAGGATTCGCCCCCGGGCAGCGCACGCGGGTGCGCGTCACGGGAGCGGCGGCGACCACCAGGGTGATCGAGTCGGTTCGGCGTAGCGGGTGGCCGGGCAGCGGCAGCTGGCGGAGGATCGTGCCGTCGGCGACCCCTTCGTAGGGCTCGAAGGTGACAGCGCCGAAGCGGAAGCCGCCGGTCTCGAGGCGCAGCCGCACCGGGTCGTAGCGCCGGTAGACCAGGTCGGGCATGACGTAGGTCGCGCCGGCGCTGTCGAGCGCGACCAGCAGGTCGACTGCCGCGCCGGCGGGAGCCGACGAGCCGGGCGGAGGGTCCTGGCCGACGACCGTGCCGGGCGGGCCGGCGGCAGCGAGGACCGACAGGGTCGCTCCCGGTTCCAGCCCCTCGCCGCGCAGCATCAGCTGAGCGGCGGGGACCGGCTTGCCCGCCAGGTCGGGGACCGCGATCCGGCGCTGGCCGAGCGAGATCACGGCCTCGATCGGGGCGCCGCGCTTGACGAAGCTGCCGGCGCGGGGACGCGTCTCGACGACGTGACCTAGCGGCACCGAGTCGCTCCAGCGTCCGGTCTCCGCGCCCCGCAGCTCGAGCCCGACCTCACCCAGGAGGCGGGCCGCCTGCTCCTCGGGGAGCCCGGCGAGCTCGGGCACGGTGGTGACTCCGCTCCGCACCCAGGCGTTGAACGCCAGGTAGGCGGAAACGGCGGAGACGACGAGCAACAGGAGCGCATAGGCGGCGAGTCCCGCCGCGCGCAGGAGCCGGCGCAGCACGGCGGGCGAGTCTAGCAGAGCCGTTTCGATAGTCTCCGGCGCCATGATCTCGCCTCGGCTCGGTGCTCACGTTTCGGTGGCCGGAGGACTCGCGCGCGCCTTCGGGCGCGGGCGGGAGATCGGCTGCGACGCCCTGCAGATCTTCGTCAAGAACGCCAGCCAGTGGCAGGCGCGCCCACTCGGCGCCGAGGAGATCTCGCTCTTCCGCGACGCCCACCGCGGCGCCGACGATCTGCCGGTGGTGGCGCACG
>CADEFY010000337.1 GCA_902826705.1 uncultured bacterium | reverse complement strand
TATCACTTCCTGCGCGAGGCGTGGGGCCCGGTGTGGGGCTTCCTCTACGGGTGGACCTGCCTTCTCGTGATCATGAGCGGCGGCATCGCCGCGATCGCGGTGGGATTCGGCGAGTACCTGGGCGCGTTCGTGCCCGCGTTCGCGAGCACGCGCGAGGTGCTGGCCGTGGGCCGCTGGCATGTGAACGGCGCACAGCTCGCCGCCGTGCTCGGCATCGGCGCGCTCACCGCGCTCAACCACGTCGGCCTCCGGAGCGGCGCCATGCTCCAGTCGGTCTTCACGCTCGCAAAGCTCGCGGCGATCGCGGCGCTGCTGGCGTTCGGCTTCGCGGCGCCCGCGCCGCCCGCTGCGGCCGCGGCTCCGGCCCCGGCACCTGCGAACGGGCCCGCGTTCTGGAGCGCGTTCGGCGCGGCCATGGTCGCGGCGCTCTGGACGTTCGATGGCTGGTACGCCGCCACGTTCTCGGCCGGCGAGGTCCGCACGCCGTCGCGCGACCTGCCGCGCGGACTGGTCTCGGGCGTGGCGCTGGTGGCGTTGCTCTACGTGGCGCTCGCGGTCGTGTACCGCCGCGCGCTGCCCGAGGCCGAGCTCGCCGCCTCGAGCCGCGTCGCCGAGGACGCGGCACGCGCGCTGTTCGGCGACGGTGCGGCGCGCGCGATGACGCTGGCGGTGGTGGTGTCGTCGTTCGGCTGCCTCGCGGCCACGATCCTCTACTCCTCGCGTGTGTACCAGCCCATGGCCGCCGACGGCGTGTTCTTCCGCGGCGTGGCGCGCATCGATCCCGTCTGGCGCACACCGGTCTCGGCGCTGTGGCTGCAGAGCGCGTGGGCCGTGGCGCTGACCCTCACCGGCAGCTACACGCAGCTCTTCACGTTCGTCACGTTCGGCGGCGTGCTGTTCCACGTGGGCGCAGGGCTCGCGCTCTTCCGACTGCGCGCCACGCAGCCGCACACGCCGCGGCCCGTGCGCGCGCCCGGGCACCCGTGGGTGCCGGCGCTGTTCGTGGCGGGCATGTTGCTGCTCACCGTGAACACGCTGCTGGGCTCGCCGCGCGAGTCGGTGCTCGGCCTGGGGCTGATCGCCGCGGGCCTCCCCGCCTACGCCGGCTGGCGTCGTCGGGCGCGCGCGCTCAGCGGGCGCGACGGAACGTGAGCGGCGCCGAGGAGGGCAGCTCGATCCCGTCCGCGGTGAGCGGCACCACGCGCCACTCGCCCCGCGTGACCGCCTCGGGCACCACGTCAGCGATGCGCACGCGCAGCGCGCTCACCACGTCGCTCGCCGCCTCCTGGCCCGTCTCGTCCATCACGAGCACGCGATAGGCATCGGCCCCGGCCACGGCGGTCCACTCGAACCACTCGCCATCCGCGCTCATCGAGAGCGCGATCGCCGTCGCGCCACTGCGCATCGGCGCGGGCGCGCGGTCCAGCAGGCGGGGTTGCAGCGTGGCGAACACCGCCAGGAGCACTGCGGCAGCAGCCGCGAGGGCCGCCCGGTTCACGCGGCGGCGCGGCGCGGCGACGCCCACACCCGCGCCACGGCTCGCACGATCCAGCGACTGCTCGGCGTAGAGCGCCTCGGCCAGCGCATCGCTCTCGAGCAGTTCGCGCTCGAACGCCTCGCGCTCGGGTTGCGCCAGCGCGCCCGCGCGATAGCGCGCCAGGCGGATCTCCTGGTCCTCGGACAGCGGCGGGCCGCTCATGCCAGCACTCCTCTCTCGGCGAGCAGCGCGCGCAGGCGCTGCCGACAGCGGTACACGCGGCGGTAGAGCACCGCCTCTTCCAGCCCCGCCTCGGCCGCCACCTCGGCCGGCGAGCGGCCATCGGCCAGCGCCCGCAGGTAGCTCCCGCACGTCGCGCTCTCGGCGGCGAGCGTGGCGAGCGCGGCGCGGATGTGCGCCGTGGCGTCGGCGGACGCGAGCGCCTCGAGCGGCGTCGGCGTCTCTGCGGCCGGCTCGCCGGCGGCTTCGAGCGGTGCATGCACGCGGTGCCGTACCCGATTGCGCTGGTAGTGGTTACCGATGGCGTTCCGGAGCACGGCGAAGCACCACGCGAGCGGCGGCTCGCCGTCGACGGGCGGCCCGCCGGGGCCGCCGCGCGGCTTGGAGATCACGATCCGGAGCGCATCCTGCACCACGTCCTCCACGTCGTCGGCCGCCACGCGCCGCCGCGCCACGGCGGAGAACCGTGCGCGCAGTGCGATCAGCCAGCCGGCCTCCAGCACCGGGCGGGCTCCTGCGTCCTCCCCCGGTGTTCGCGCAGAGCCGGTCATCTCCCGCTCCCTGCCGCGATCAGCGCCCGCACCGGCTCGGCCGCGGCACCGTGCAGCACGAACGCCAGCCGGTCGCGCGCCGGCACGCCGGCCGAGGCCGTGGCGATCCGGGCGCGGCGCAGGCTCTCGTCGCGCGCCAGTCCCGCGCGCAGGCCGCGGTAGAACTCCGCCATCAGCGCGCGCGCGCCGCGGTCGCTCACGTCCCAGCGCGTGGTGAGCACCGAGCGCGAGCCCGCCTGCAGGAACGCCCGCGCCAGCCCCAGACTGCCCTCGCCCATGAACGCCGGGCCGCGGTCTCCCTGGCAGGCCGAGAGCGTGACGAGGTCGGCATGCACGTCGAGCGCGCTCACCTGCGCCGGCGAGACCAGCCCGTCCGCGCCCGCCAGCACGAGTCCCGACCGCGCGGCGTCGCCCGGCACCAGCACGCCGTGCGCAGCCACGTGCAGCACCGCGGCGCGCGTGGCCTCCTCGCGCAGGCGCTGGCCCGTGGCGGCGGCGCCCACCCACACGCGGCCGCCCGTCCCGGCCACCTCGCGGGCCTCGGCGCGCGCGAACGGCAGCGCGCGGCGCAGCGCCGCGCCCGCGGGTCCGCGCATGAGGTCACGCGTGGCGGCGTCATCGCCCAATGCCGGGTCACCGAACGCGACCACGTCTCCTGCGCGCACGGCGCGCGCGCCGAGCGCCATCCAGGCGGCGCTCGATGGCGCCAGGTGCACCGCGAACCGCTCCCCCAACCGCGGCGCGGTGCGCGGCAGGAGCGGCAGCGCCTCGATCGGCAGGTCGGTGGCGATCGCCAGCGGCAGCGTCACGATCCGCTCGGTGCGTGCGGGCACGCGCGCGAGCAGCGGCTCGACCAGCGCCGCCGACAGGCGGCCGAGGGATCCCTCGAGCGCCCGCCCACCGCGGCCGGAGGCGAGCGCGGCCACGCTCGACCGCGCGTCATCGAGCACCGGATCGAGCTCGAAGCGCCGTGCCACGACCGA
>CADEFY010000336.1 GCA_902826705.1 uncultured bacterium | reverse complement strand
CCGACGTGCGCGACTGGGAGCCGCATCCCGCGCTGTTCGCCGAAGAGGGCGGCATGGCGGACCTGCGCGTGCTGGTCGAGGAGGCGCCGCGGCATCTGGTGGCGGGTGGGTTGCTCGCCCTGGAACTCGCCGAGGCGCGCGCCGCCGAGGTGGCCGCGTGGTTCGAGGGCGCTCACGACTGGGCCAGCGCCGAACTGCGCGACGACCTCGCCGGCCGCCCGCGCGTGCTGCTGGCGCGCCGCGCCGCCGGCCCCGCGATCGCGCCCGCGCAATGGGGGGAGGAGCGGGCCTAGGATCTGCGGTATCGTGCGCCCCACCCGGCAGCCATTGCTGCACCGCTGACTCGCTCCACACGAGGCTCCCATGGCATCCACGCAGATCCTTCCCGACATCCAGGCGCGCGGCTACGCGCGCCCCGAAGTACTCGTCACCACCGACTGGCTGGTGGACCACCTCGGCGATCCCGACCTGCGCATCATCGAGTCCAACGAGGACCTGCTGCTCTACCCCTCGGGACACATCCCGGGTGCGGTGCAGGTGGACTGGACCGCGGATCTCAATGATCCGGTGCGCCGCGACTATCTCGACCGCGCGGGGTTCGAGCGGCTCATGTCGCGCATCGGCGTCACGCGCGAGACCACCGTGGTGTTCTACGGAGACAAGAACAACTGGTGGGCCACGTACGCCTTCTGGGTGTTCCAGTTGTTCGGCCACACCCAAGCGCGCGTGCTCGACGGTGGCCGGCTCAAGTGGGAGCAGGAGAAGCGCCCCATGACGCGCGACGTGCCGGCGTTCGCAGCCACCCAGTACACGGCGCCCGAGCGCGACGACCAGACGCTGCGTGCGTTCCGGGACCAGGTGCTGGCGCACATGCGCGCCGGCGGCAAGCTGGTCGACGTGCGCAGCCCGCAGGAGTTCTCGGGCGAGCGCACGCACATGGCCGAATACCCGCAGGAGGGCGTGCTGCGCGGCGGTCACATCCCCGGCGCGAAGAGCGTGCCGTGGGCGCGCGCCGCGAACCCCGAGAACGGCACGTTCAAGGACGCCGCGGCGCTGCGCGCGATCTACGAGGGCGAGATCGGGCTGTCGACCGGCGACGATGTCGTGGCCTACTGCCGGATCGGCGAGCGCAGCAGTCACACTTGGTTCGTGCTCACCTACCTGCTCGGGTACCCCAAGGTGCGCAACTACGACGGAAGCTGGACCGAGTGGGGCAACTCGGTGGGCCTGCCGATCGAGCGCGGCTGAGGCGCCGCGCCACCCGAGAGCACGCGTGTCCGCCGCCTCCCTGCCGCCGCGCCTGGCCGACGTCGTCGCCGACTTCGAGTTCGTCGACCGTGGGCTGCGCGCGGAGATGCTGATCGAGTACGCGGATCGGTTCGTCGAGGTGGCCGAGAGCGTGGCGAGCCGGCCGTATCCCGAAGCCAACCGCACCCCACGCTGCGAGTCGGAGGCGTTCGTGTTCGTCACCGACCGCCCCGACGGCACGCTGCAACTGCACTTCGCGGTCGAGAACCCGCAGGGCCTCTCGGCCAAGGCGTGGGCCGTGATCCTCGACGAGACGCTGTCCGGCGAGGCGCTCGACCGCGTCGCCGCCGCCGACCCGCAGGCGCTCTACGCGATCTTCGGCCGCGACCTGTCCATGGGCAAGGGGCAGGGGCTCATGGGCATGCTCGACATGGTCCAGCACGCCGCGCGCCAGCGCCTCGCCGCGCGTGCCGGAGGCGCGGAGCGATCATGAGTCCCCCGCCGCTGCTGCTCGTGCACGGCTACTCGGACAAGGGCGAGAGCTTCCGCACCTGGCGCGACCTGCTGCGCGCCGATGGGCGTGACGTGCGCGTGGTCAGCTACGAGACGCTCACCAACGAGATCACGCTGCACGACATCGCCGAGGGGTTCGAGCGGCTGCTCAAGACCGAGGCGGGGCTCAAGAGCGACGAGCCGTTCGACGCCATGGTGCACTCCACGGGCATGCTGGTGCTGCGCTGCTGGCTCGTGTCGCACACGAGCCGTCGCGACCGGCTCAAGCACCTGATCGGTCTGGCGCCCGCCACGTTCGGCTCGCCACTGGCGCACAAGGGGCGCAGCTGGCTGGGCGCGATCTTCAAGGGGCGCAAGGTGCTGGGGCCGGACTTCCTCGAGGCGGGCAACCGCGTGCTCGATGCGCTCGAGTTGGGCAGCCGCGTCACGTGGGACCTGGCCGAGCAGGATCTGCTCGGCCGCGAGCCCTGCTATGGCCTCACGCGCAGCACCCCGTTCGCGTTCGTGTTCGTGGGCAACCGTGGCTACAAGGGCATCAAGGGCGTCATCAGCCCCGACGGCTCCGATGGCACGGTGCGATGGGCGGGCGCCGCGCTCAACACGCGCAAGTTCGTGCTCGACCTCTCCACGCGGCCGGGATCGCGCCGCACCAACCGCACGCGCGTGGCGCCGTGGAGCAACCCCGACCTGCCCGCGTACCTGGTCGAGGGGCTCGATCACACCAGTATCCTGCACGGCCCCAACGCGCAGCTCATCGGACTCGTGCGCCGGGCACTCGAGGTGGACTCGCAGGCGAGCTTCGAGGCGTGGCAGGCGTTCGCGCGCAAGGAGACCGCGCGCAACGCCGAGGGCATCACGCCCTATCAGCAGTTCGTGGTGCGCGTGGTCGACGAACGGGGCGACGCCGTGCCCGACTACTTCCTCGAACTGCGCAGCCTCGATGGCCGCAGGCGGCTCGATGCGTTCGATGAGGACCCGCACCCCTATTCACGCGACCGCAGTCTGCGCTGCTTCCACGTGGATCTGTCCAAGCTGGGCGCTGCGGCCGGCGCCGAGGGCTTCCAGTTGCGAATCATCGCCAGCACGGGCACGTCGTTCGTGGCGTATGCGGGCTACCAGGACCGCGACGTGGTGGCGCACTCGCAGCCCGCAGACGCGGGCGACAAGTGGGACGCCAGCGTGGAGCTGCCCGCCGAGTTCTCGATCCGCGGCGAGAAGGTGACGCTCTTCTACCCGTTCACCACCACGCTCATCGAGATCCAGCTCGACCGCGAGCCCACCCCCCTCGACGGCCCGCCGACACTGGTGCGAATGGACCCGGCGTGACGATGGCCGACCCACATCGCTCGCTCACGTTCCGACGCGAGCTCTTGCGTCTTCGTGAGCTGATCGCCGAGCGCTACATCGCCGACGCACCAGATCCGCGGCTGCATGCCGAGCTCAAGCACGCCCTGCTCACATTGACCCCCGAATCCTACGCGCAGGTCCGCCACTTGTCGGGCCTGCCCCAGTGGTGCCGCCGTACGAGCGTCAGTGCCCCGTG
>CADEFY010000335.1 GCA_902826705.1 uncultured bacterium | reverse complement strand
GACACGCCGAGGAGCGCCACGCTCGTGCAACGCAGTGGACGTGCTGCAGACGACGCTCGGAGGGGCACCCACCGAAGGTGGGGCCGGGCTCATGAATCGTCCGGGCTGGGGGCGTGCGCGTGCGGGGGTCAATCCCCCGCCTCCGCCAGCAGCGCCTCCAGGTCGAGCGGCTCGGTGCCCATCGCCACGCCGCCTTCGGGCGTGCGCGGCCAGGACTCGCGCGGACGGTCGATCGTGAGCTCGACCCCGTTGCCGTCGGGATCGCGCAGGTAGACCGAGTGGCTCACCAGGTGGTCGGCCGCACCCTCGAGCGCGATGCCGGCCTCGAGCACGCGCCGCAGCGCACGCGCGAGCGAACGGCGGTCGGGGTAGCGGATCGCCGTGTGGTAGAGGCCCGTGGCGCGGCGAGGCGGCGGCGCGCCGCCTCGGCTCTCCCACGTGTTGAGGCCCAGGTGGTGGTGATAGCCGCCCGCCGACAGGAACGCGGCCTGGTCGCCGAAGCGCGCCATCACCGCGAACCCGAGCACGCCGTGATAGAAGCCGATCGCGCGCTCCAGGTCGGCCACTTTGAGATGCACATGGCCGATGTCGGCGCCATCGGGGATCGTGTAGTCGCTCATGCCACCTCCGCGCGTTCGGGATCCGCGCCCGCCTGCGGGGCGCGGTACGGCCATGCTACCTTCCGGGCCCATGGACCGCTCCCTGCTGCCACGCGAACTCCGCCCCTTCGTCGCCGACGACGGCCGGCTCACGCAGTGGCCGAGCCGCCAGAAGGTGCAACGACTGGCGGCCGTGCTGCTGGCGCGACGCTTCGCGCCGGGCCGCACTTACACCGAGCGCGAGGTGAACTTCGTGCTCATGGACGGCCACACGTTCGCGGACTGGGCGCTGCTCAGGCGCACACTCGTCGACTGGCGGTTCCTCGCGCGCGACTCCAACGGCCACGCCTATCAGTTGTGCGACGACGCGCCACTCGAGTTCCCGGCTCCGGCCGAGCCCGGGGCGTGAGCACCCCCGGCGAGGGGCACGCGTGACGCCGGGCGCCACCGGCGCTCGCCCATGGCTCGCGTTCACGACCTGCTGCCTGATCTGGGGCAGCACCTTCCTCGTGATCCGAATCGGCAACTCATCGCTTCCCGCGATCTGGGCTGCCGTGCTGCGGCTCGCACTGGCGAGCGTGCTGCTGGCGGCCATCGCGTTCGCGCTGCGGCGCCGCTGGCCGCGTGGCGCGGAACTGCGGGCCGCGCTCGCGTTCGGGTTCGTCGACTTCGGCATCAGCCTGCCGCTCCTCTACTGGGGCGAGCGCGAGGTCCCCTCGGGCGTCGCGGCCGTGATGTTCGCCACGATCCCGCTGACCACGTCGCTGTTCGCCTGGGGCATGGGGCTCGAGCGCCTGCGCGCCGGCACGCTGATCGCCGCCGTGCTCGCGATCGGGGGCGTGGCGCTGCTCGCCGCCTCGCCGATCGCGCCCGGTGTCACCGCGCCTGCGGTGGTCGCCGTCGCGCTCGCCGCGATCACCGCGAGCCTCGCGGGCGTGCTCCTCAAGCGCGCTCCGGGCGCCGACCCTTTCGCCATGAACAGCCTCGCGCATGGCGTGGGTGCGGTCGTGTGCCTCGCGATCAGCGCCGCGATGGGCGAACGCTGGGTCCTGCCACGCGGTGCCGAGTGGTGGCCCGTGCTCTACCTGACCGTCGTGGGTTCGATCGTCGCGTTCGTGACGTTCGCCTGGCTGCTGCAGCGCTGGCCCGCGTCGCGCGCCAGCTTCATCGCCGTCTGCACGCCGGTCGTGGCCACGCTGCTCGGCGCCCGCGTGCTCGGCGAGAGGCTCACCGCGGGTGCGCTGGCGGGCGCCATCGTGGTCATGGCGGCGGTGCTGATCGGGGTGCTGAGCGACCGCGCTGGCGCCACGCGCCGCTGACCGGTCAGCGTTCGCGGCGCAGGCGGCGTTCGAGCCGTGCCAGGTCGAGCACGGGCTCGGGGATGCGCGGGCGCATCTCGGCCAACGTGTGCACGAGCAACGTGGCCACCGCCCAGTCGCGGTACCACTTGCGGTCCGCCGGGATCACGTACCATGGCGCGTGCTCGCTCGATGTACGTGTGAGCGCGTCCTCATAGGCGGTCTGGTAGTCGTCCCATCGTGCGCGCTCGTCGAGGTCGCCCTCGCGGAACTTCCAGCGCTTGTCGGGTTCCTCGAGCCGCGCCAGCAGCCGCTCGCGCTGCTCCTCGCGCGAGAGATGCAGGCACAGCTTGAGCACACGCGTTCCGCTCTCGACCAGCAGTCGCTCGAACTCCACGAAGTGCCGATAGCGGCGCGACCACACCGCCCGGGGCACCAGATCGCGCACGCGCACGATCAGCACGTCCTCGTAGTGCGAGCGGTTCCAGATCGCCACCTCGCCCGCAGCCGGCGTCCGCGCGTGCAATCGCCACAGCGGATCGTGCGCCAGTTCAAGGGCGGTCGGCGCCTTGAAGCTGTGCACATGGCAACCGGCCGGATCGAAACCGCCCATCACCCTGCGGATCACGCCGTCCTTGCCCGAGGCGTCCATCCCCTGGATGACCACCAGCAGCGACTGGCGCGCCTCGGCGTGAAGCCGCAGCTGCCAGTCGTCGAGCCGCTGGACCAGTGCGTCGATCGCGGCTTCGGCGCGCGACTTGTCGTCGAGGAACGGCGTCGCACGTGGATCGCGCCGCGACAGGCGAGCCCTCTCGCCCGGGGCGACCACGAGCCGGTCCGCGAGCCGCCTGGCCACATCCTTCACGCCACGCTCCACGCGGCGCGCACCGCCGGCAGTACGCGCGGCTCGTTCTCGCGCCGTTCGAGGTCAGCGAGCCGCGACGCGATGCGCGCACCGTAGTCGGCCGCGGTCCACTCGCCCACGACCTCGATCTCGGACTCGTCGCCGTCCACGTGCGCGGGGAATCGGCGCTTGAGGTCCAGCACCCGCCCGCCGCCATCGGCCGGCAGCCGCGCCAGCATCGCGGCCGCGACACCGAACCCCTCCTCGTCGGCGTCCTCGAGCCAGTCGAGCAGGAACTCCACGGTGCTCGCGCACGCGAACGGCAGACTCTGGCGCGTGAGCGTCTCGCGCGCCGCAGGCGCCAGGTGCCGCCACAGTCCGCGCAGCACAGGCAGCACGCGGCGGTCACCCAGCGCGAGCAACCCGGCGATCAGCCCGACGCGGACGGCGTCGTCGTCGGCATGCGGCACGAGCGCGGCGATCGTGCGCGGCCCCGTCATGGGGTCGGCATCGGCGAGCGGCATGTGCGCCGCGAACGCCAGTGCGGCCGACTGCACGATCGCCGCCTC
>CADEFY010000334.1 GCA_902826705.1 uncultured bacterium | reverse complement strand
CGTCGGGTTGGGTGCGCCGCGCTTCCAGGCCGTGCTCGAGACGCAGCCGCCCGGCGCGTGGGTGAGCATCGACGGCCGCGAGATGCAGCGGCGCACGCCGGTCACGCTCGAGCTGCCCCCGGGCGAGCATCAGGTCACGTTCTCCATGCCCGACCTGGGCGAACATCGCGTGGCCGTGCGCGGCAAGCAGGGCGAGACCGTGAACATCAGCGAGTCGCTGCATGGATCGCTCGAGGTGGCGGCGGCCGACGCGGCGGTGCCGATCCGCGTCTCGGTGGACCGCAAGGCGCTCGGGTTCGCGCCCGTGTCGATCGAATCGATCGAGCCCGGGCTGCACGAGGTGATGTTCTCGGGCCCCGGCATGCCGGCGTGGGCGCAGACCGTGCAGGTCGGCATCCGCCGCACCGCGCAGGTCGTGGCGCACCCGATGAGCTCGCCCGCGACGGGCGTGCTGCAGGTGCAGGCCACGCTCGATGACGAGCAGGGCTCCTCGCCGCTCTCGGGGGCGCAGGTGTACGTCGACGGCGAGCTGCGCGGATCCACGCCGCTGTCCGTCGAGGTGCCGCGCGGCCCGCACAGCCTGCGCGTGGAATGGCATGGCGAGACGGCGCCGGTCCAGGTGATCGACCTGCCGGGTGGCAACCAGCGCTTCGCGACGTTCGCATTCGGGCTCGAGATGGACCAGCCGATCCTCAAGCCGATGGGGGCTCCGCGCACGCTGGACCCGCGCCAGCCCGCCATGGTCTCGGCCTCGCTGCAGGGCATGAGCCCGAGTCTGATCCGCGAGGCATGGCTGCACGTGCGCACGAGCGACGGGCTGTGGCGCCGCTCGGCCATGAGCGCCGTGCGCGCGCCCAAGGGTCTCGTGCTCACCACGGTGTTCCCGGCGGCGGCCCTGGAGGGCCAGAGCGCGACGCGCTGGTACATGAGCGCGATCACGCTGCAGGGTGATGAGTACTTCACCGACATGCAGCGGCTGAGCATCTCGGGTGGCGGCGGCGCGCGCCGCACCCCGGTCGCGGCGTCGGACGAAGAGGAAGCGCCCTAGCCCGACCCGCCGCGACGACGTCCATCGGTTCCCGCGTGGACGGTGCTGTCTCCGGCATGCGCGCTCGCACACGCGCGCCGTGCCGCATCGCGCGTCGCCCCATGCGAGCGGATCCGGCACGCGATCGGCCATGGTCCGACGCATGGGCGGACGGGGCATGGTGGGACTGGCCGTGCTCGTCTGGGCGGCGCTGCTCGCGGCGCCCGCGATGCGCGGGCCTGCGCTCGGGGCGTGGCTCGCCGCCGCGGCGGCGGCCGCGCTGCTCGCCCTGCGTGCGCCGCCTCGCACGGCAGGCGCCCTCACGCTGATCGCAGTCACTGCCGCCGCGTTCGCGCGCGGCGGCGCGGCGATGACCCTCTCAGATCGGCAGGCGGCGCACCTCGCGACCTCCCACGCGATCGCGCGCGTCGTCGTGGTGCTCGAGGAGCCGCCGCGGCGCGAGGGGGGAGAACCGGTGGCGGCGGTGCGCGTGCTCGCGGCCACGCCGCCCATGGCACGCGGCACGCGGCTGCGCATGCGCTGGCCCGCGGGCGGCGCCGGCGAGTGGGGCGACACGCTCGCCGCGCTCGCCCGCATCGATGTGCCGAGCGGCCCCCGCCTGCCCGGCGGCTTCGATGCGCGCGCCGCATCGCGCGCGCAGGGGCTGAGCGGGCATGCGCATGCCTTCGCCGCCGAATGCCGGCCGGCGCGGGGCGCGGTCGAACTGCCGGTCGCGATCGCCACGCGTCTGCGCCGTGCCTGCGAACGAGCGCTCGCGCGTGGGCTGGACGCCGAGGCGCACGAACTGGCCGCGCCGCTGCTGTTCGGCGACCGCAGCGCGATGACCACCGAGGTCGACGCCGCGCTGCGCGCCTCGGGGCTGGTGCACCTGCTCGCGCTCTCCGGACTGCACGTGGCGTGGATGGCCGCCGTGGCGCGCGGGATCGCGGCGATGCTCGGCGCTGACGCGCGCCGCCGCGCGATCGCCGGTGCGGTGTGCGCGGTGGCGTACGCGCTGCTCGCGGGGCCGATCCCCTCGCTGTGGCGGGCGTCGGCCACCGAGCTGGTGGTGGCGCTGGCGCAGCGCACCCAGCGCGCGCTCGATCCCGTGCAGGCGCTGGCGGCGAGCGCCGTGGGGCTGCTGCTCCTCTCTCCGGGCTGGGCGGGCGACCTGGGGTTCCAGCTCTCGTGCGCCGCAACGCTCGGACTCGTGCTGCTCGGTCCGCCGCTCGCGTCGTGGGCCGCCTCGAGGCTGCCACGCCGTGCGCCGGAGGCGCTGCTCGCGCCGTTCGCGGCCACACTCGCCGCGCAGGCCATGGCACTGCCATTCCTGATCGCGCGCTTCCACGCCGTGCCATGGACCGGGCTCGCGGCCAACCTGGTCGCGGTGCCGATCGCCGAGCTGCTGCTGGCCGGTGCGTGGATCGGCGCGCTCGCCGAGGCGGCGCTGCCCGGCGCCGGAGCGATCTGGTTCTCCGCCTGCGTGCCGCTCGCCGGCGCGCTGCGTGCCGTCAGCGTGGGCGCGGCACGGGTGCCGCTCGCCCTCTGGCCCTGCGGCGAGGGCGCCTGGGCCGCCACGACCGCGGCACTCGGCGTGGCCGCGCTGGCGATCGGCGCCGCGGTGCCGCGCGCCGCCCTGCTCACGCGGCCGGCGCCGTGGCGCGCACCGCTCCGCGCCGCGGGCCTGGTGGCGCTCGCGCTGGCGTTGCTCGCGGTGGCCACCGAACGCGAGCGACGCCCGGCGCGCGGGAGCTGGTGGCTGGTCGTGCTCGACGTGGGGCAGGGCGACGCCATGGCCCTCGCCACTCCAGAGGGCTGGTGGATGATCGACACCGGCGCGCGTTCGCCGCAGTGGGACGCCGGCGAGGGCGTGGTGCTGCCGTTCCTGCGTTGGGCCGGTGTGCGGCGGCTCGAGCGACTGGTCCTCACGCACGATGACAGTGACCACACGGGCGGCGCACCCGCCACGCTCCGCGGCGTGCGCGTGCGCGAAGTGGTCACGCACGAGGCGCTGCCGGGCGTGCCGGGCCCGGGGTCCGCGCTGCGCGCGCGCGGCGTGGCGCGCGGGGACACGCTGCGAGGCGGCGATCCGCCGATCCTCGTGCTCTGGCCGCCGCGGGCGCCAGCGGCCGATGCCGCGATCGCGCAGCGGGGCGACAACGCCGCTTCACTCGTGCTGCGGGTGGGCGAGGGGAGTGGGGCGGCCCTGCTGCTCGCCGACGTCGACAGCCTGTCCGAGGCCGCGATCGCGCTCGCCGCCGCGGCCGTGCTCAAGGCCGGGCACCATGGCAGTGCCTCGTCGACA
>CADEFY010000333.1 GCA_902826705.1 uncultured bacterium | reverse complement strand
GCCGTCGACGAACCTGGGCGTGTCTGCCGTGTGCACGAGGCCGCCCCAGGTGCGCGTACCGACGATCGGGCCGAGCTTGTGGAACCGGAACATATACGGCAGGTAGTCGCCGCCCGAGCCTGCCATCTCGTTCACGATCATCACCTTGGGTCCCCAGATGCCGGCGGAGGGGCTGGTGAACGGGCGTCGATCGCCGGCGACGTTGTTGAAGTAGCCGTCGAACTCGCGTCGCATCACCTCGATCATGTAGTCAGCGGCCGAGCCGCCGCCGTTGTAGCGCTCGTCGACGATGACGCCCTGGCGGTCCTGCTGCGCGAAGTAGTAGCGGTTGAAGCTGCGGTAGCCGCCGGCGCCGGTGTTGGGCACGTGCACGTACGCGAGCTTGCCGCCCGAGAGTCGGTCCACCGTAAGGCGATTGGCTTCGACCCAGGCGCGAGCACGTAACGGCTGCTCCGTGCGCACCGGGACCACGGTGATGCGACGTGCGCCATCCAGCGACGGCCGGGCGTTCACGCTCAACACGGTCTGCTTGCCCGCGGTGCCGTCGAGCAGGCGGTGCACGTTGTCGGAGCCGACCAGTTCCTCGCCGTTCACCGCGACGAGGTAGTCGCCCACCTTCACGTCGAGTCCCGGCACGGCGAGCGGCGCGCGCAGTTCGGGGTTCCACTCCTCGTTGTCGTAGATGCGTGTGATGCGATAGCGCCCCTGCTCCACCGCGAAGTCGGCGCCGAGCAGGCCGCCCACCACCGGCGGCACCTCGGGCATCGCGCCACCGAACACGTACGAGTGCCCCACAGCGGTCTCGCCACCCATCTGGTCGAGCAGATAGTTGAGGTCCGCGCGGTGGTGCACATGCGGCAGGAACTGCCCGTACAGGGTCTTCATGCGTGGCCAGTCGACGCCATGCAGGTTGGGCACGTAGAAGTAGTCGCGCTGATTGCGCCAGCCCTCATCGAAGATCTGCTCGAACTCGGCGCGCGCGTCGATCTGCGCCATCAGCTCCAGCTTGAGCTCGCCCTCTCCCGCCTTTGGCGCAGGCTTCTCGGCATCGACGAGGAAGATTCTGGGAGCGGCCATCGGTGCGCCGCCGCCACCGCCCGCGCCACCTGGCGCGGCCGTGCGATACAGCAGCTTCTTGCCATCGGCGCTCAGCGAGAACTCGGCGACGTTGCTCGCGAAGCTCTCGAGCTTCCGCTCCTTGAGCTGATAGCGGTGCAACGCGCCGCCGGCACCGGGCGCGGCGCTGGGCAGCGCCTCGAGCAGGAACACGTTGCCTGCCGAGCCCGCCATAATCGGCCCGTACTGCTTCTCGGGCACGCCGGGCACCGCAACGATTCGGCTCGAGAGTCCCTCGAAGTCAATCTCGGTCGGAGCGACCGGTGCCTTGTCGGCGACTTTCGCCTTCTCCCTGGAGCCCTCGCTCGACTTGCTCGACTTGGCATCGTCGCTCGCCGGCTTGTCCGACTCCTCGTCGCTCTCCGGTAGGAGCGGGCTCGCGGTGCCCTTGGCGAGCATGGCGACATAGAGCCCGTAGTTGGTCTCGTGCGAGAAGTTGGTCATGTCGAGCCAACTCGAACGCAGGCCGAAGTCGGTGGAGGCGAGGAACCACAGATACTTGCCGCTCGCATCCCACACCGGGAACATGGCATCGGCGAGCCCGTTGGTGATCTGATGCTGCTCGCCCGTGGCCGCGTCCGCGACGACGATCGCGCGGAACAACGTGGGCAGCCGTGTGGCGAACGCCACCCAGCGCGAGTCCGGGCTCCACGAGGGAGCCAGCGTGCGAACGGGCACCATGTACGGATCGCGCCCCACCACGCGCGTGCGGCCCGACTCGACATCGAGCACCCACACGCGCATGTCCGTGTCGTGGTAGAGCAACCGCTTGGAGTCAGGCGACCAACTGGGCGTGTAGTACTGGCCGCTGCCGCGCAGCGCGATGCGCCGCGGCGGCGAGACGCCGTCCTGCGATTCGATCACCAGCTCGTACTCGCCGGAGGCATCGCTGAACCATGACACCCACTTGCCGTCCGGGGACCACGCCGGCGCCTTCTCGGCCGAGCGGCTGCTGCGCGACACGTTGCGCGTGTCGCCCTTCTCGGCCGGCAGCGTGAACACCTCGCCACGCGCCTCCACCAGCGCGCGCTTGCCACTGGGGGAGAGCGCGATCGACTGCGTGAAGCGCGCGACGTCCTCCCAGCGCGGCAGCATCCATGGGAAGTCGCTCGTGGCACTGATCGGCACGACATGGCTCTGACCCGTGGCCGGGTCGAGCTCATGGATGCGACCCGCCTGCTCGAACACCACGACGCCCGCGCCCGACTCGAGCGTCTTCACATCGAAGTCGGTGAAGCGTGTGAGCTGCGCCATTGCCTTGGAACGTGTGTCGTACGACCAGACGTTCGACACGCCGTCCCGGTCCGAGAGGAAGTAGACGAGCTCGCCGACCCACACGGGCTCCATATCCTTGGAGTCAGTCCACGGCAGTGTCACCGTGTCGAGCGACTTCAGGTCCGTGATCCAGATGGGCTTGTTCTGGCCGCCGCGGTAGTTGCGGCGCTCCTCGTCCCAGGAGTCCGTCATGCGGTAGGCCACGTGCGTGCCCATGGGCGAGATGCGTCCCTGGTAGGCGCGCGGCAGCACGAACGCCGCTTCGGGCCCGCCCGTCACTGGCACGGTCCAGAACCGCCACGTCGGCGACGGCGATGCGCTGCCACGCTCCGAGGCGAACAGGATCGACTTGCCGTCCGGCGTCCAGCCCTGCGCGACGTCGTTGCCGGGGTGCCAGGTGAGCCGCCTGGGAGCGCCGCCGTCGACCGCCACGACGTAGATGTCGAGATTGCCCGCGTACTCACCGCTGAACGCCACCCATGCGCCGTCCGGCGAGATGCGCGGAGACGAGGCCTGCCCCTGGAAGGTGCTGAGCTGCCGCGCCGCGCCGCCCGCACGCGACACCACCCAGATGTTCTGCGCATGCGAGAACACGATGTGCTCGGCGCTGACCGAGGGCTGCCGCAACATGAGCGTGGGCTCGGCGGCGAGGGCCGGCGCGGTGAAGGTGAGCGAGAACGCGATGTGACGAGCGAAACCGCTTGCGATTGACATGGGAAGGACCTCGGGGGACGGAGGCTCGAGGCGCAATGGACGCCGCAGACTACGCCGGGACGCGATGAGCCGCACACGAGAGGAGCCCTCGTTCCGGCCAATCCAGCGTGTTACGCTTTCCCGATCAGGCCACACCATAGGCGGACGACTCCACCCCACGGGAGGCCCCCATGCGCTGGTTGATCGCATCGGCATGCCTGACGACCTGTGTCCTGTTCAGCAATACCCC
>CADEFY010000332.1 GCA_902826705.1 uncultured bacterium | reverse complement strand
GCCACGGTCGAGACCATGGCGCTCGTGCCACGCGGTGCCGAGCTGTGGCGCAACTCGGTGGGCGCCGCGCCCGGGATCCTGGTGGAACACAAGGGCAAGCCGGTGATCCTGCTGCCCGGGGTACCGCAGGAGATGGAGGCGCTGGCGCGCGAGCATGTGATGCCGTACCTGCGCGAGCGCACGGGGCTCGCCGTGGAGAGCTTCACGCTGCGCACGTTCGGCGCGTTCGAGAGCCAGTTGCATGAGCGGATCGGCACGATGCCCGAGCAGTGGCACGGTGCCACGCTCGCCTACCTGCCCAGCTACTTCGGCGTCGATCTGCGCGTGACCACCACGGGCGCCAACCCCGTGGCGGTGCGCGAGGCATCGGAGGCGGCGTACCGCGCGCTGCGTGCGGTCGTCGCACCGGTCGTGTACGCCGAGGGCGGCCGCAGCATGGAGGACGTGGTGGGCGAGGCGCTCGCCACGCGCGGCTGGCACATCGCCACCGCCGAGTCGTGCACGGGTGGCCTCGTGGCCAAGCGGCTCACCGACATCGCCGGATCGTCGCGCTACGTGGAGCGCGGGTTCGTCACGTACAGCAACGCCTCCAAGGTGGCGCTGCTGGGCGTGGACGAAGCGGCGCTCGCGGCGCACGGCGCGGTGAGTGCGCCGGTCGCCGAGCAGATGGCCCGCGGCGCGCGCGAGCGGGCCGGCGTCGAGGTGGGCGTGAGCGTGACCGGCATCGCGGGCCCGGATGGCGGCAGCGACGACAAGCCCGTGGGCACGGTGTTCGTGGCCGTGTCCTCGCCGCTCGGCGAGGCGGTGCGCGTGCACCGCATGTCCGGCTCGCGCGCCGCGATCCGCGAGCGCAGCTCGCAGACCGCCCTCGACATGGTGCGCCGAGCCCTGCTCGAGCTGCCGATGGATCCGGCGCTCGACACCTGAGGCGCGCGGCGTCGCCGCCGCGCGCCCCACGCGCCGTGCGGAGCGCTACTGCACCCGCGTCAGCCGCACGCTCTCGTCGTGCCCGAACCCCTGCAGGCGGCACAGGTAGGCGCCCGCGGCCACGCGCTGGCCGCCCTCGCCGCGGCCGTCCCAGCGCACCTCCTTCCATCCGGGCTCGAGCGCGGTGTCGAGCAGCACGCGCACGAGCCGCCCGCTCAGGTCATGCACCGCCAGCCGCACGCGGCCCGCGCTCGGCGCGTGGAAGCGGATCGCGGTGATCTCGCGTGAGGGATTGGGCGAGCCGCCGCGCAGCAGGCGCACGGTGGGGCGCACCAGGTCGTCGACCGACGTGTTCGCGGGCAGCGGCCAGCCGTCGGCATCGAACAGCGCGATCGGATACGTGGCCACGGTGTCGGGATCCGACGCCTCCCAGATGCTGTCCATGCGCGCCGCCGCAACCTGCATGCCCGGATCGCTCTCGACGAACGCGATCGCGGCAGCGAAGTCCTGCGCCGAGACTGCGCGCATGGGCGCGACACGCGTGGGGGACTCGGGCAGGTTGTAGATCGCGCAGCCGCTCTGCAGGCACTGCCACGCCTTGATCGTGTGGCGCGGTGCGAGGCCGGTGTCGCGGTAGGAGTTGGAGCCGCCGCCCACCTGACCCGAGGCGATCTCGTACTTGGTGCCGATCACGCCGGGCGGGAAGATGCGCGTGATCGTCAGCGCGCCCTGCGACGAGCCCGGGGCGTCCTTGTTGAGTGCGGCGTGCGTGACCGATCCCGGCGGGGTCGGCAGATCGACGTAGCCCGTCTGCGTGCCATAGATGGTGATGCCGCCCAGGTCGGCCTCTCCCAACTGCTCGCCGTTCCAGAGCGGACAGCTCTCGATGCGGCCGCCGATGCGGATCAGATCGCGGTTGTTGTCGATCCACGTGGAGTGCGCATAGAAGTCCTGGATCGCATGCAGCGCACGGCCGAAGTCCATGAGTGCCACGCCGACGCGGCGGCGGTCGACCTCGTTGCCGCTCAGTGAACCGGCGAGGCCCGTGCGCGCCTGCTCCATCATGGTCTCCACGTGTGCGATGCCCTCGGCGAGCCGGTTGTTGTCGAAGTGCCACGGGCTGAACGCGATCACGTCGCTGGAGTCGGGGTCGACGCAGAAGATCTGGATGTACGCCGGGCAGTAGCAACCGGTCAGGCACTGGTTCATGTCGGGCCAGCGCACGCCCTGGCGGATCAGCGAGAGCGTGGTGCCGCCCACGCCCTGCCGGCCGAGCACCTCGCTGGTCATGCTGGAGTGGCGCAGCACCTCGAACGCGCTCGCAGGTAGGGCGGCGGCGGTGAGCAGCGTGAGGGCGGCGGCGACGGCGGCGATGCGACGGGACGTTCGCATGGCGGGGACCTCCGGGGGCGAGGGGTGGGCGGCGGCCGCGCCGAGCCTACCGCACCCGGTCCGCGAACGGGCGCCCTGCACCCGGCCATGCGTGATGCACGAGTGAGCAGACCGATGGGCGCTCGGCGCGGGCGATTCCGCTGCGGCGTCGGCGCCGGCCTGCGATAAGCTCGTCTCGAATCGCGGCCCCCTCATTGGACCCGTCCCCCACCCTCGGAGCCCGTCATGCGCGTCGCTGCGCGTCCTCTGCTGCTGCTCTCCGCTCTGCTCCTCGCGCGGCCCGCGGTCGCCGCCTGGCCCGAGTCGCCCTACGCCAATGTGCCGGTGTCCGCCGCGAGCGCACGCCAGGGCAACCCACGCGCGATCCCCGATGGCTCGGGCGGGGCGTTCATCGTGTGGGAGGACTCGCGCGGATCCAGCACCGACATCTACGCGCAGCGCATGTCGTCGAGCGGCGTGCCGCTCTGGACGGTCAACGGCGTCGCGGTGTGCACCGCGATCGACGCACAGACCCTGCCGGTGCTGGCGTCGGATGGCGCGGGGGGCATCGGGATCGCGTGGCCGGACCAGCGCCCGAGCGCCCCGGCCGGGGCGGGCATCCTGGCGCAGCGGCCCAACGGCGGCGGCCTGGCGGCGGTGGCGGCCCTGGCAGTCGCCCCGTCGATCGCGAAGGCCCAGACGGACGGGTTCCGGCCCCTCGGCAGCGAACCGGCCGGACCAGCCGGTCTCGACCGTTCGATCGAGCGCCCCCTCCGCGGCATCCGGGCCGATCTCCTGCGCGGCCTGGCCGAAGAGGCTGGCCTGCGCCTGATGTTCGCCGCGGACCTGCCGGGACTGGGAGCGACTGTGAACCTCCCGGGCCGCCGGGCACCGATCCGAGAGCGAATCGTCGAACTGCTGGCCGGAACCGGCCTCGAACTTCGCGTCGCCGCCGACGGCCGGGCCGTGCTCTCGCGGCCCGACCGGCCGGCGGCCGACACGACGGGCATCCGCGTGCACCGGGGCCTCGTCGTCG
>CADEFY010000331.1 GCA_902826705.1 uncultured bacterium | reverse complement strand
GACGTCACCCGCCTCTTCGGCAGCAGTCGCAGTGGCTACACCCCCACGCTGCTCGTGGCCTACGGCGGTCTGTCGGGCGAGAACTGGTTCTACCAGCACGCGGATGTGTTCGACGACGTGAAGCTGCGCCGCTTCACCCCGCATCGCTACCTGGACGCGCGTGCCATCCGCCGGCCGGTGATGGCGCCGGACTGGGACTGGCATCACATGGATGTGGCGGCCGGAGCCAGAGCGATCCTCGAGGCAGGCGGACACGTGCAGCTCGGCGCGCATGGCCAGCGGCAGGGGCTCGGTGCGCACTGGGAGATGTGGGCCATGGCCCAGGGCGGCATGTCGCCGCAGCAGGTGCTGCAGTGCGCCACCTGGAACGGCGCCTGGTACCTGGGGATGGATCATGCGATCGGCTCATTGGAGCCCGGCAAGCTCGCGGACTTCGTCGTGCTGGATCGCGACCCGCTGGCGGACATCCGCAACACCGATTCGGTGCGCTGGACCGTCAAGAACGGCGATGTGATGGACGGCGACACGCTCGATCCGCGCTGAGCCGCACACGGGCGGCATCACGGGGAGCCGCGCTTCACTCCCCGAGATGCCGCCCGGTCATGAGGTGCTGCTGCACATAGTCGGCCACCGCCTCCTCGAGCGGCGTGACCCGCACGTCGCAGCCTGCGGCGCGCAGCTTGGTCATGTCGGCCTCGGTGAAATACTGGTAACGGCCGCGCAGTTCGGCGGGCATGTCGATGTACTCGATCTGCGGCTCTCGCCCCATGGCGGCGAAGATGGCCCGGATCAGCCGGTTCCAGTCGGCCGCCTCGCCGGTGCCCACATTGAAGATCCCGTTGACGGAGCGGTGAGCGAGGAACCACAGCGTCATCTCCACCGCGTCCTTCACATACACGAAATCCCGCCGCTGGCCACCGTCCGCATACTCGGGGCGGTCGCTCTTGAACAATCGCACACGACCCGTGTCGCGGATCTGTTCGTGCCCCTTGCAGACCATCGAGCGCATGCCGCCCTTGTGCCATTCGTTAGGCCCGTACACGTTGAAGTACTTGAGCGCCACGAACGAGTCGAGCAGCCCGTGCTCGAGGGCCCAGAGATCGAACACATGCTTGGAGCAGCCATAGGGATTGAGCGGCTCGAGGGACTCCAGCCGGGCGTGGTCATCGGAGTAGCCCTGCGAACCATCGCCGTAGGTGGCCGCGCTGCTCGCATGCACGAAGCGCGCACCCACGGCCAGTGACGCCTCGCAGAGCCGCTGCGAGTACTCGATGTTGTTGCGCGTGAGGTAGTCCCAGTCGGTCTCCGTGGTGCTGCTGCAGGCGCCCAGGTGGAACACGGCTTCCACATCACTCGCCCACGCCCGCTGTTCCATGCGCTCGAGGAACTGCTCGTGCGTGAAGTACTCACGGAAATGGAGCGGCGCCAGATTGCGCGAATCGCTCGCACCCGGCCGCGTGTCCACGCACACGATGTCCCGACGGCCCATCTGGCCGAGCCGCCACACGAGCACGCTCCCGATGAATCCGCCGGCTCCGGTGACCACGATCATGTCGCCTGCCCTCCTGGGGGTTCGGGTTCGTTGCGGCCGAGCAGGATGTGTCGTGCGCTCGCGATCGCCGATGTGGTGCCGGCCAGCGCCAGCACGTCGCCCGCCTGGAGCTCCTCGTGGCCGTCCGGGACCAGCACCACGTCGTCGCCGCGGGAGATCGCGATCACCGTGGCGCCGGTCTGACCACGCAGGCCGATCTGCGAGAGCCGCTGCCCCACCGCGGGTGCCGAGGCTTCCAGCCGCACGGGGACCGGCTCGCCGAGCCCTGGCAGCATGCGGTAGGCACGTTGCAGCGCGCGTTCGCCCTCATGCGCATCGGGCGCGTGCGAGTGACGGCCCACGGCGGTGACGATCGCCTCTGCGGCGGCACGGACATGGCCCTGCAGGTCGGAGGCCGTGCGCCAGACCGTGACCCCGAGTGCCACGAGCGCCACCACGAGCAGGCCGAGCCCCACGAGCGGCGGCATGAACGGCTGCACGACGGCGGCCATCCCTGCGCCCACGACGAGCATGATCGCGACCTGGATGGTGCTGACGAACGCGCGCCTCGGTGCGGCGGCCAGATCGAGTCGGCCCGGCTCGGGGTCGGGGAACGCACGCCGCGAGATGTGCAGGCCCAGGGCTCGGCCAGTGCGGAACAGTCCCACCAGGAACGGCACGCAGAACAGCAGTGCACCGATCACGACCGCGGCTTCGGCGCGCGGCGGTTGGAGGCCCGTGCGCGTGGCGACCAGCGCACCGAACGGGCGCGCGGACAGGATGCCGCCCACGCACAGCGCCGCGATGACCAGCGCATCGATCGCCAGCACCTGCAGCGTGCGCAGGAACCTCGCGCGCTCGACCGAGGTCTCGGGCCGGGCGCGGAGGTTCTCGATCCACGAGCCGTACAGCGCCACGAACGTCTGCAGCGGCCGCGGCAGGTTGCGGTCGATCGCAGCGGCCGAGCCAGGCGCGGCACGGATCAGCCACGGGGTCGTGAGCGTGGTGATCGCGGAGACGGCGACCATGATCGGATAGAGCTGCGGCGAGGTGGCGCCGCTCGCCAGGCCCACCCCGGCGATGATGAACGAGAACTCACCGATCTGGGCCAGGCTCATGCCGGTCTGCACCGAGACACGCGTACCCGCGCCGGTCAGGAACGCACTCAGCGACACCGCCACGATCTTGCCGAAGATCACGATCACCGAGAACACCACCACCGCGAGCCAGTGTCGCGCGACGAGTCCCGGGTCGATCAGCATGCCCACGGACACGAAGAACATGGCCGCGAACATGTCGCGCACGGGCTCGATGAGGCGTTCGAGCCGCTCACCCTCCCCCGACTCGGACACGAGCGATCCGGCGATGAACGCCCCGAGCGCCACCGAGTAGCCGATCGAGTGCGCCAGCCACGCACCGCCGAATCCGAGCCCGATGCAGACCACGAGCGTGGTCTCGGGACGTTCGAGCTTCATGACGTATCGCACCAGCCGCGGCACGATGAGCATCCCCACCCCGACGGAGACCGCGAGGAAGGCGAACAGCCGGAAGATGGTCAGGCCCAGTTCGGTGGGCGCCATGGACTGCCCGGACGACGCAGGGGTGAGCAGCGCGAGCAGCAGGATCGCGACGAGGTCCTCGATGATCAGGATGCCGAACACCAGCTCGGTCACGCGACCGCGCACCCCCTGCTCGGCGAATGCCTTGATGATGATCGTGGTGCTCGAGATGGCGACCGCGGCGCCCGCGAACGCGCTCTCGAGCGCGCCCCAGCCGAACAGCCGGGCGGTCACGTAGCCCAGCCACAGCATGAAGCTG
>CADEFY010000330.1 GCA_902826705.1 uncultured bacterium | reverse complement strand
CGGGCGAGCTCAAGCGCAAGGTGTCGATCACCCCCAAGTCGCTGCCCGACTACCTGGGGCCGCAGCGCCACCTCGACCAGGACATCGCACGCGGGACACGCATCGGCGTGGCGAACGGACTCGCCTGGACCGAGTCCGGCGGCGACCTGCTCACGATCGAGGTCAGCATCCTGCCGGGCAAGGGCGACCTGATCCTGACGGGCAAGCTCGGCGAGGTGATGCGCGAGTCCGGGCAGGCGGCCATGAGCGTGGCGCGCGCGCGCGCGGAACGGTTGGGGCTGGACCGCGGTTTCTACAAGGACATCGACGTGCACGTGCATGTGCCCGAGGGGGCCATGCCGAAGGACGGCCCCAGCGCGGGCATCACGATCGCCGCGGCGCTGATCTCGGCACTGACGGGTGTGGGGACCCGTGCCGATGTGGCGATGACCGGTGAGATCACGCTGCGCGGGACCGTGCTGCCGATCGGCGGACTGATCGAGAAGGCCGTGGCCGCTCGCCGCGCGGGCGTGCGGACGGTGATCATCCCCAAGGCCAACCTGAAGGACCTGGTCGAGGTGCCCGACGAGGTACGGGCGGACCTGCGATTCGTGCCGGTCGAGACCATCGACGAGGTGCTCGCGCACGCGCTCGCCGAGCGCGCGCCTTCCGAACCCACCGGGTCCGCCGCCGGCAAGGACCCCGCGACCGCACCCGTCCACTAGAGAGGACCGCCATGCCCACCACCACGGCCGCCGTCGCGAGGACCTCGACCCGCCCGCGACTCTTCACGCCGGGTCCCGTCGAGATCCCCGTGCGCATCCTCAGGGCGATGTCCGGTCCGCAGCCGCATCACCGCACCGACGTGTTCCGCGCCACATTCAAGAAGGTGACCGCCGACCTGCAGTGGCTGCACCAGACGCAGGGCGAGGTGCTGATGATCGCGGCCAGCGGCACGGGCGCGCTCGAGGCGGCGGTGGTCAACTTCATGGCGCCCGGCGAGAAGGCCCTGGTCCTGGTCGGCGGCAAGTTCGGCGAGCGCTGGGCCAACATCTGCAAGGCCTACGGCGTGCCGTACGACTCCATCGTCGTGGACTGGGGCCACTCGATCGATCCCGCGGAGGTGGATCGCCGCCTCGCTGCCGATCCCAGCATCCGCACGGTGTTCGGGACCCAGAGCGAGACGTCCACCGCGACGGTCTACGACATCCAGTCGCTCGCACGCGTCATCCGCGCGCGCTCGCGCCGGTTCATCGTCGACGCGATCACCGGTGTCGGCGTGCATCCGCTGCCGCAGGACGACTGGGGCGTGGATGTGGTCATCACCGGCTCGCAGAAGGGGCTCATGTCGCCGCCCGGACTCGGCACGGTCAGCATCGCGCCGTGGGCGCTGGCCGACATCGAGGGCGACCGTCTGCCGCGCTTCTACTGGGACCTGCGCAAGGCGCGCAAGAACCTGCCCGCGGGTGAGAGCGCCTGGACGCCCGCCGTGAGCCTGATCTTCGCGGTCGAGGAGGCCATCGCGATGATGAAGGAGGAGGGGCTCGAGCAGGTGCACCAGCGGCATGCGCGGCTCGGCGCCGCGGTGCGCGCAGGGGGGCAGAAGCTCGGCTTCACGCTCTTCTCGCGCAGCCCGGCCAACGGCGTGACCGCGCTCGAGCCGCCGGCAGGTGTCGATGCGAGCGCCGTCGTGAAGCGACTGCGCGAGGTGCACGGCATCACGGTCGCGGGTGGGCAGGATCACATGAAGGGGAAGATGATCCGCATCGGACACATGGGTGCCTATGATCTCAGCGACATGTACGTCGTGCTGGGCGCGCTCGAGGAGTGCGTCAACGCTGCGGGCGTCTCGGCCGGTGGCGCGATCGAGGCGGCGCGGCTCGCCTGGGGATCCGTGTGAAGGTCCTCGCGTGTGATGGCATCGACTCCGACGCACTCGACCGGCTCCGCCGCGCCGGATGCGAGGTGGCGGAGGCCAAGGGACTGCGGGGCGAGGCGCTGATCGCCGCCCTGCGCGACACGCAGGGACTGATCGTGCGTGGCGCCACCAAGGTGACTGCCGAGATCTTCCCCGCCTGTCCGCAGCTCAAGGTGGTGGTCCGCGCGGGCACGGGGATCGACAACATCGACGCGGTCGCGGGCGAGGCTGCCGGAGTGATCGTGAGCAACACCCCCAACGCGAACTCGGTCTCGGTGGCCGAGCTGGTGTTCGCCATGCTGCTCACGCTCGAACGCCACGTGGTCCCGGCGTCGAGCGACCTGCGCAAGGGCGTGTGGGAGAAGAGCAAGTACATGGGGCGGGAGCTGTCCGGCCGGACCCTGGGCATCCTCGGGTTCGGCCGTATCGGCCGCGAGGTCGCGACCCGCGCTCGTGCGTTCGACATGACCGTGGTCGCCCATGACCCGCGCCATCGCGCAGGCGCGGAGGGCTTCGACTGGGTGCGCGCGGTCGATCGCGATGAGGTGTTCCGCGTCGCGGACCTGCTCACCGTGCACGTGCCACTGAGCGACGACACCCGTCACCTGGTCGGTGCGCGGGCTCTGGGGCTGCTCCGCTCGGATGCCGTCCTCGTGAACGCCTCACGCGGAGGCGTCGTCGACGAGTCCGCGCTGTTCGACGCCCTCGCCACCGGACAGCTGCGCGCAGCGGCCTCCGATGTGTTCGAGCAGGAGCCGGTGCCCGCGGACCATCCGCTCCTTCGGTTGCCCAACTTCCTGGCGCTGCCGCACCTCGGCGCCTCGACGCTCGAGGCGCAGCGGCGCGCGGGACGCGAGGCGGCCGAACGCGTGCTCGAAGTGCTGGCGCGCGCCTGACGGCGCTCCTCACGGACGGAGGGAGAGGCGATGCCGTGCACGGTGGTGGTGGGAGCACAGTGGGGCGATGAGGGGAAGGGCAAGATCGTCGATGCGCTCTCGTCGCGCGCCGATGTGGTCGCGCGCTACCAGGGCGGCCCCAATGCGGGCCACAGCGTCATCCATCGGGGCCAGACGCTCGTGTTGCACCTCGTGCCCTCGGGGATCCTGCACGAGGGCCGCCGCTGCCTGATCGGCAATGGCGTCGTGGTGGACCCGTGGAAGCTGCGCGAGGAGGTCGAGGGCCTCGAGGCACGGGGCGTCGATGCGCGCGCACGCCTCGGCATCAGCGCCTCGGCACACGTGATCCTGCCGTACCACCGCGCGGTCGAAGCCTGCGCGGAGCGCGGGCCGGGGGCGATCGGGACGACCGGCCGCGGCATCGGCTTCGCCTACCGGGACAAGGCGGCGCGCGTCGGGATCCGTGTCGGGGACCTGGCCGACCGCGCGGGTCTCCCGGGGGAGAGCGACCGCGTGCTCGAACGCCTGCGACGCGAGTACCCCGAGGCCGGGGAACTCGGTG
>CADEFY010000329.1 GCA_902826705.1 uncultured bacterium | reverse complement strand
CTGGCGGGTCTGCGCGCGCGCCTGCCGGTGGCTGCGGTCTATCTGGTCATGCGCGTTGCGGTGGTCGCCGAGCACGTCGGGGTTGCCGGCGGTGCATTGCTGGCGCGCGTGCGCGGGGGTGAGGAGTTCGCCAAGGTGGCGCGGGAGGCCTCGGAGGACGAGCCCACGCGGTCCAAGGGCGGCGACCTCGGGACCTTCGCACGCGGCGTCATGCTGCACGGCTTCGAGGAGGCCGCATTCCAGATGCAGCCGGGGCAGATCAGCGACCTCGTCCGCACCGAGGCCGGCTACCACATCATCCAGTGTGTCGAGCACGAGCCTGAGGTCGTGCAGCCGCTGGATCTCGTCTACAGCAACGTCGCCTCGGAGCTCGCCAAGGTGCGCGCCGAGTCCCTCGCGGTCTGGCGCGCCGACAGCCTGCTTCGCCTGCACCGCACGCCGGCGGAGCTGCGTCGCGCGCTGACCCAGTCGGGATTCGAGACGCTCGAGTACACGCATCGGATCGGCGACGCGATCAACAGCAGCATGTCGCGCCCGTTCTTCGAGACGCTCGAACGGACGCGGCCGGGCGAGATCCTGCGGCCCGCGTTCCGCCTCAAGGGTCAGGGAGCGTGGGTCGCCTGGGTCGACAGCGTGACCGCGCCGCGCGTGGCGCCCCCATGGGAGGACGCACGACCGCGCGCGATCGCGGCGTATCGTGCGGGCGCTGGCGCGCGCGCGCTGTCGGCCAAGCAGGCTGAGATCGACTCGATGCTCGCCGCAGGCTGGTCGGCGGACACGCTCGCGGACCTCTGGGGCGGACTCGCCGTGATCGGCGACCTCACCCCCGGTCGCGGCATCCCCGGCCTCGGCGGGAGTGCCGCGGTGGACTCGTTCGTCTTCGGCGACGCGAAGCACCCGTCGGCCGAGGTCGGGGCCCAGAGTGGCTGGATCGAACTGCCGAACGGTGTCACGCGCATCCGCGTCCTCGGGCGTGACTCGGTCCCCGCCGAGACGATCGCGGCGCGTCTGGAGCAGCTGCGCGGCGAGGCGATCGAAGAAGGCCTACGCGCGCACTTCTCCCGACTCGAGGCCCGCTATCCCGTGCGGATCCTCGACCCCGTCCTGCGCGCCACGGAACTTCCCGCACCCCGTCCCGCAGGCGAGAGCCGCGTCCGACGCTGACCGCGTCGGGGCAGTCGGCCCGCGCGGCTACCGAACTGCATGCACCCCGGGCCCGGCATCGTGCAGGACGCACGGCACCGGGCCCGCGGTGCGTCCGCCAAGTCACTCGGACCGCGGGCCGGAGCCCCCTGCGGCCGATGGTATGGTCCATGCGAATGGAGTCTGCACGAGGAGGACCGCCGAGATGGCTTCGATGCCCCAGGACCCCGTGAGCGCCGGCCCCATGCGAGTGGTGCTGGTGGACCTCGACTGGCCGGACGCCGACCTGCTGCCCGTGCTCATGCAGCGGCCGGGGGTCTCCGTGCGGCTCGTGGCCGGGGACGGGGCGCAGGACCCGGGGCTGCGAGTGGCCGAGATGTGCGGGCTGCCGCGCACGCTCGACCTGGCGGACCTCACGCGCGAGATCTTCGACGTCGCCCTGGTGGGCGAGAGCAGTTCGCGCCGCACGCAGCTGGAGAGCCTCCTGCTCGCGCTCGGGACGCGCTGCCAGACACCGCAGGAGTTCCTGCAGGGCGGGTCGCCCGAACCGGTGCACGGCATCGAGGCGCCGCTGGCGCTGCATGCCGCCGCGTTCGAGCAGAGCCTCAACGGCGGCGTGCTCGACGCCGTGCTCGCCGAGGCGCTGCCCGAGCTGACCGATCCCAGTCCGCTCACCCCGAGCGCGCCCCTGCGTCTCGGGCCACCGCGCATGCTGGTCGCGGACTTCGGGGACTTCCCCTCACGTGAAGCGCGTGCGCGCCTCGAGGACGCGATCAAGGCGCTCGTCGAGGGCAGCGGCGCGGGCACGGCCGAACTGCACACCGCCGAAGGCGGTTCGCTCTCGCTCGTGGCGCAGGTGGGCCCCGAGGACCGATTGCTGCGCGGCCTGATCGACCTGGCGATGGAACTGGGCACGCCGCAGGTGGTCACGCGCGTCTCCGAGCCCGGCAAGGGCAAGCTGTGGGGCGCCTGGCCGTTCCGCACCACGACCCGCAAGGGCGTGCTCGCCGCCGGCGCGATCGATGCCGGTCAGGACCTGGGCGCGTGGGCGCACATGGTGGAGGATCTGCGCATCACGTGGGACGAGGAGGATCGCGAACGCGCGAGCGCCGCGTTCCCGTTCACGCCACAACGTGAGGCGGGCTGGCTGCCGGCCCTGGACTTCCGCAATCGCATCGAGCTCGCGCTCGAGCGCAACCGCCGCGACCGGATGCGGTTCGAACTGCACCGGCTCGACCTGCCCGACGCTCCGCGCGCGATCGACCGCCTCACGGCGTGGCTGCCGAGCCAGCTGCGCGATGCCGACCGGCTCTGCCGGGTCGGTGAGCGCGGACTGATGCTGCTGATCGCCGGCCCCCCCGAGGCGTTCCTGCATCTGCGCCGCCGCCTGCTCGCCCTCTGGGACACCGCGTGGAAGGAAGAGGGCGGCCTCGGCCCCGCGCCCGCGCTCGTGGACCAGCATGTGCCGCTGCAGGGGCCGGAGGACGCCGAGGCGTTCCTCAGCGCCGCGGCCGTCTGGTTGGCACCGCGCTGATCGCGGGTCCCGCGTGGGCCGCTTGACCGCTCCGCGAGCACGCTTGCATCCTGCTTCGCCTTCCGCGAACAGGAGATGCCCGTGCCCGCCCGCATCCACCGACTCCCCCCCGAGACCGCATCCCGCATCGCGGCCGGGGAGGTCATCGACCGCCCGCTCTCGGCTCTGAAGGAAGTGGTCGAGAACGCGCTCGATGCCGGGGCGCGCAGCATCGAGGTGCGCGTGGAGCGTTCATTGGACCATGCGTTCCGCGTCGCCGATGACGGCGGCGGCATCGCCGCGGAGGACCTGGAGCTGGCGCTCGAGCGCCACGCGACGTCCAAGCTGAGGGTGTTCGACGACCTGGATGCGCTGGCCACACTGGGATTCCGCGGGGAGGCGCTGCCGTCGATCGCCGCCGTGAGTCGACTCACGATCGTGCCCCGCACCCGGGAGTCCGAGGCGGCCGTGAGCCTCGCGACCGAGGGGGGCGCGGTGGTCGAGCGCGTCGCGGCGGCGCGCGCCGTCGGCACGACGGTCGAGGTTCGTGATCTCTTCTTCAACACGCCCGCGCGGCGCAAGTTCCTCAACACGCCGAGCGGAGAGCTGCGTGCGGCCATGCGCATGCTCGAGGGCTATGCGTTCGCTCGGCCGGACGTGGCGTTCCGACTTCGCGTGGACGAGCGCGACCGGTTCGACTGGGGCG
>CADEFY010000328.1 GCA_902826705.1 uncultured bacterium | reverse complement strand
GGCCGGCGTGGGGGGGACACAGGCAGCGGGGCGCCCCCGACGGGGGGCACATCGCCCACGCACACCGTGTGCTCGTCGAGACCTTCGGCCGCGAGGTTCTCGCCGAACCCGCCCGGCCCCAGGTCGGCCAGCCCGGGCTCGGTGCGCCATGTGGCGTAGTGCGCGTCCGCGTACATGAGCACGGCCATCTCGGGGCCGCCATGCACGTCGGTGGACGCCTGCTCGTCTCCCTCGAGTCCGAGCCGGCCCACATGCACGGCACCTTCGCGCTCGGTCTTGAGATAGGCGCTCGACCACGAGCGCTCTCCGGTGCGGTCCCAGGCCGGCATGACCATGTCGCGCACCCGACCGGTGCGCACGGACACCACCGAGCCGACCGCGGCCCCGCTCACATCACCACCGCGGCATCGAGCCAGGCGATCATGTCGCGCATCACATCGTCGCGACCGGTGTCGTTGAACAGCTCGTGGTAGGTGTCCTTGAGCGTGACGAACCGCATGCGGCCGTGCGGCGCCGCGCCGAACAGCGCCTGCTCGCCCTTGGGATCCACGCACCGGTCGGCCATGCCCTGGAACACCAGCGTGGGCAGTTGCAGCTTCTGGATGTCGCGGCGGCAGCGCGCCTGCGCCTCGAGGAACGCGAAGTAGAGTCGCGGGCTGATGCGGTCGTGCACCAGCCGATCGTCGCGGTAAAGCCGCACCACCTCGGCGTCGCGGGACAGGCCGCTGGAGTCGAGCCCGTTGGGGAATCCCGCCGAGGGCGTGGCCACGCGCGCGGCCTGCGCCATGGCCAGTTTCCACCACGGCGGCATCGCCGTGCGCAGCGCCGGCGCGCTCAGGACCAGCGCCGCGAGCGGCGCCTGGTGCAGCAGCGCGTGATCGAGCGCCATGAGTCCGCCCATGCTGTGGCCGAGCAGCACGACCGGCAGGTCGGGCGACACGCCGGGCATGCCGCGCGCCGCGGCGAACATGGCGGGGATCCCCTGGTCGCGCACCTGCGTCCACTGCAGGTCGCCGCGTGGTCCCGAGGTCTCGCCGTGGCCGGGCAGGTCGAGCGAGATCACGGTGAAGCGCGCCCCGACCAGCTTGGAGGCCAGTGCCGCGTACCGCCCGCTGTGCTCGCCGAGCCCGTGCACGATGCCGACCAGTCCGCGCGGCCGCTCCGCACTCCAGAGGCGGCCCGGCAAAGAGCGCTCGCGGTCCACTCGCACGTCGAGGATGCTCGGCGCGACCGAACCGTCCGCGGGGTTCATGACCGGCCCCGGCCCTCGCGGCCCGTGCCGGACTCGTCGTCGGGCGAGTCGCCGAACGTGGGGTCGTCGTCGTCGTCGTCCTCGTCGTCGTCGTCCTCGCCGCTGTCGTCGGTCTCGAGCACGATGTCGTCGGGCAGCGAGCGGAACACCAGTTCGGTGGACGCGAACGTCGAGCCCGTGTTCTTGACCAGCGCGACGAGCTGGTCGAACTGCGACGGCAGGTCGTCGGTGGCCAGCGTGGCGAGCGGGTGCACCACCACCGCCCACAGCTCGCGACCGCGCATGGCATAGCGGGCGTCGAGCGCGCGGTCGTAGTTGGCCTGGAGCAGCACGTGCAACAGGTCGGCGTCGAGCTCCTCGACGACGCCGATCGGGGCCATGAGCCGCATGCGGTCGTGCTCGTCGTCGCTGAACACGAACACGGGCACGCCGTCGCGCTCGCCGCGCCAGAATCCGGGATCGCCCTCGAGTCCGGTGAGGTAGGACTCGAGCAGCTTGGTGAGGGCCTGAGTGGTCATGAACGGCGCATGATGCTTCAAGCGGCCCACGGATGCACGCCGGGCGGAGCGGGGCTAGACTGCCCGGCCGATCACCCCCACCCGCCTCGCGAGGAGCAGAGCCCCATGGTCATCGGTCCCGACGAACCTGCGCGCCCCGGCCGCATCATCCTGCCCGGCGGTGAGCCGCCGCCCGAGGACAAGCCGCGCATCATCCTGCCGCCCGGCACCGTGCGCGAGAGCGCCGCCGAGTTGCCGCAGTACCCGCGATTGCGTCGCGTGATGATGATCCCGGTCCGCGACGGCGAGCGCGACCTGATCGCCGTGCAGGACCCGCTGGGCGTGGTGCAGGGCACGCCGGTGATCGGCATGGAGTCGCTGCCGATCCTGCAGCTGCTCGACGGCACGGTGGCGCTCACCGACATCACCGCCGCGGTGATGCAGGAGAGCAAGGACATGCGCGTGGGCAACATGGTGCGCGACTTCATCGCGCAGCTCGACGAGATGCTGCTGCTCGAGTCGCCTCGGTTCGAGCAGGCGTACGCCACGGTGCGCGCGCAGTACCATGCGCTCGAGATCCGCCCCGCGGCACTCGAGGGCCACTCCTACCCCGCCGATCGCGCCGAGCTGGAGGCGTTCCTCGACGCGCACTTCGCCGCGGCCGCAGCCGCGCGTGAGGCCGCGGGCGGCGCCGCCCCCGCCGCTGGCGCCGTGCCGCGCGCACTGCTCGCACCGCACCTGGACCCGCGCCGCGAGGGCCCCCTCATGGCGCAGGCGTTCGAACAGTTGGGCAGCGCGCCCGCCGAGCCGCTGCGCATCGTGGTCATCGGCACCGGGCACCAGCTCGATGGCGACCTCGTGGCGCTGACGCGCAAGCACTTCCAGACGCCGCTCGGCAAGGTGACCACCGACCTGGCGTTCGTCGATCGCGTCGCCGCGGCACTCGGCGACGCGGCCTACCACGGCGAGCTGGCGCATCGCGACGAGCACAGCATCGAGTTCCAGGTGCTCTTCTTGCAGCGCCGGCTCGGCACGCGCCCATGGACGCTGGTGCCGATCCTGTGCGGCGGGTTCCACCGCCTGCTCGATGAGCAGCGCACCCCGCGCCAGGACACCGTGGTCGAGGGCCTGATCACCGCGGTGCGAGACGCCGAGGCCTCGCTCGGCGGCCGCACGCTGTATGTGGCTGGCGTGGACTTCTCGCATGTGGGCCCGCGCTTCGGCGACCCGCCGATCGACGACGCGGTGCGCACCGCGGTGGGGCAGGTCGACGAGGCGGCGCTCGGCGCGGCGCTCGCCGGCGATGCCGACCGCTGGTTCGCCGCCATCGCCGCGGGCGACGACGCCACGCGCATCTGCGGATTCGCCCCCACGTACGTCACGCTGCGCTGCGCCGAGCCCGGAGTCGGGCGCAAGCTGGGCTACGCGATGAGCGCCGAGCCCGACGGCTCGTTCGTCAGCGTGGCGAGCGCGGTGTGGCCGTAGGGGCCGCGCGCCACCCTGGCACCAGTCGCGGCACGCGCTTCGCGTAGTCACGCCACGCGTCGCCGAACTGCTGCTCCATGATCGGCTCCTCGATGGCGGTGTGGAACCACAGCGGCAGCACGAACAGCACGCCGAGCGCCAGTGTGAGCACGCTGTCCAGCACCAG
>CADEFY010000327.1 GCA_902826705.1 uncultured bacterium | reverse complement strand
GCGTCGCTGCGGGCGGCGTGATTGTGGGTGAGGGCATCAACCCGCAGGGGCAGCGGCGGCCGTTCCCGCTAGTCCCGGCCGCGCTCGCCGCCGTCGCGGGCGCGGTGCCGCGCGGGCCGGGGCTGGCCGCCGCCACGCCCAACCCGGCGCGCGTCACGACGACGCTGCGCTTCACGCTGCCCGCCGCCGCGTCGGTGCGCCTCGAGCTGCATGACGTGCGCGGCGCACGGGTCCGCACGCTCGCAGAGGGGGAGCAGGCGGCTGGCGAGCACGCGGTCCACTGGGACCTGCGGGACGACTCAGGCGCCCGCGCGCCCGCGGGGCTCTACTGGGCGAGGCTCGCCGTGGGCGAGCAGGTGTTCACGCGCACGCTCGTCGTGGCGCGCTGAACGCCCGGGATTGGCGCCGCTCCCTCGGCCGATGCTACGCTCGCTCTCGTCTGTTGCGATGCTCGACCGAGATGGGAGAGGACCCGATGCGATTCCTTGGCGGACCTTGGCGCTGGCACGGCGACGCGTGGCGTGGCCGGGAGGCCGTGCTGGTCCGGTGAGGTCATCGAGTTCCCTCCACGACCGTGCGGCCCGTGCCCGAGTGGCATGGGCCGTTCGACATATGAGGAACACCGCGTGCTCGTCCGCCTGAAGCTCGGCACTCCCGAGTCCGTGGCTCGCGACATCCTGTCGCGGCTGCGCATGGCGGGACTCGCCGTGCACCGCACGGCGCACGAGGGCCGCATCCGCATCGCGGCGGTCGGCGATCTGAGCGCGGTCGACTGGGCGGAGGTGGCGCGGTGGGAGGGCGTCGACGGCGCCGAGCCGCTCAAGCGCCCGTTCAAGCTGGCGAGCCGCGCGTTCCACCCGCACGACACCATCGTCTCGGTCGGTCGCGCGGACATCGGCAGCGACCAGATCGTGCTCATGGCGGGCCCCTGCAGCATCGAGGGCGAGACGCAGGCGTTCACGATCGCCGAGGCCGTGGCGCGCGCCGGCGCCACCGTCATGCGCGGCGGCGCCTACAAGCCGCGCACCTCGCCGTACGCTTTCCAGGGGTTGGGTGAGGAGGGGCTCAAGCTGCTGCGCCGCGCGGCGGACGCGTTCGGGCTCGCGGTGGTGAGCGAGGTGATGGATTCGCAACAGGTGCCGCTGCTCGCCCGCTATGCCGACATCCTGCAGATCGGAGCGCGCAACATGCAGAACTACGCGCTGCTCCGCGAGGTGGGGCACGCCGACAAGCCCGTGCTGCTCAAGCGCGGCCTCGCGAGCACGATCGAGGAGTGGCTGCTGTCCGCCGAGCACATCATGGCGCAGGGCAACTCGCAGGTGATCCTGTGTGAGCGCGGCATCCGCACGTTCGAGACCTACACGCGTAACACGCTCGACCTGAACGCCGTGCCGGTCGTGAAAGAACTCTCGCACCTGCCGATCGTGGTGGACCCGAGCCACGGCGTCGGCATCCGCGACAAGGTGGCCCCCATGGCGCGTGCGGCCGTGGCTGCCGGAGCCGACGGACTGATCATCGAGGTGCACCACGACCCCGATCGCGCACTGTCCGACGGCCCGCAGTCGCTCTACCCCGAGCAGTTCACCGAGCTCGTGCAGCAGATCCGCACGATCGCCGAGGTGGTCGGCCGCCGGGTCTGAGCCGGCGCTACTGCACGATCACCACGCGCGCGGTGACGGCGCCCGTGGAGTGCAGCACCTTGGCGAAGTAGAGCCCGCTCGGCGTGAGCGCCGGATCGGGACGCACATCGGTCACGCCCGGCGGCACGCGCACCGCCCACACCGCGCGGCCGGTCACATCGTGCAGTGTGGCGAGCGCGACCTCGCCGGCCGGCACGAACACGCGCAGCCGAGCGGGGGAGCCGATGCCCCCACGTACCGACAGGCTCACGCGCGTGATCGCGCTGATGCCGCTCTGGTACTGGAACGGGGTCGAGGTGCGCGACAGTCCGCCATTGACCCACGCGCCCATGAGTCGGTAGAGCGTGTCGGGGCGCACGGGCCGCACGGCGACACGGATCGCGCCGGACTGGTCGGCTTCGTCCTCGCCGAGCAGCACCGGAGCCTCGCCGGGACGCAGCCCGAGCAGCTGCATGTGGAACAGCACGCCCGGGTTCACGCGCCACCGCGCGACGAACGAGTCCACGCCGGCCTCGATGCCCTCGAACACCGGCGCATCGAGCCACGCGTAGCGCGCGATCGCGGAGCGGCGCGTCCCGACCGGCGACTCCCAGCGGATCCGGTACTCGAACCCGTGGCCCGGCGCCGAGATGCCGTCCACCACGCGGAAGCGGCCAGTCGAGTCGGGGAACGCGCCGGGCGCGAATGCCACCCAGGCGCCACCGTCCAGGCGCCGCTCGAGCTGCGTGGGCGCGTACTGCCGCAGGCTGTCGACCGGGGAGAGATGCCATTCGGTGACCACGCCCTCGCTCGTGCCCACGATCGAGTCCAGCACCGCCATCACATCGAGCGGCCCGAACGGCGTCATGAAGTCCACGAGGGGCGTGCTCTGAGGGACGGTGCCCTCGAACCACTCGAGCGCCACCGAGTGCGTGCGACCGGGCTCGAGCGCCGTACGGTCGTGCAGGTACGCGCCGCCCATGTCGGGGAAGAACCCGCTCTGCGTGCGGATCGCGGTGATCGGCAGGGGGAGGGGCGGCTGTCCGGGCAGCACGGGCTGCGGCAGCGCGCGGAGTCCCGCGGCGGTGCCTTCCCAACGGAGCGACGTGATCCCCAGCGCGAAGCTGGCGGTGGGGGGCGCCACCGTGAACTGCGCCGGTACCGCAGCGGCGAGCGACATGGCGGTCGAGAAGCGCCACGGAGGAGCCCAGTTCTCGAACTGTCCCTTGGGCGTGGTCACGACCGCGACGGCGTGCACGTCGTGCACGGCGATGCGCAGCGGCCAGGCCGCGGACCCGGGCGTGAGCGGCGCCCCCGGCGGCGACGCGAACGCGGCCATCCGGCGCAGCGAGTCACTGGCGAACCGCCACTCGTACGGGTCGCCGTGCTCGTCGCCGAACACGATGGCACGGTCGCGGGCGCGGTCGGTCGCGCCGAAGGCCGGCCCGGCCACGCGGTCCGTGGCGTTCGGCAGCGCGCTCCAGCGTGGCGGGTCGACGCTGAAGTCGAGCTGGTGCGCGTCGCCGAGCCGCGAAGGCTCGAAGCCCTGCCCCGCGAGCACCAGAAGCCGGTCCCGGGCCTCGTCGTAGAGCACGACCGTGTGCATGCGCGCCCGCGGCGGCGTGCCCACGGTCTCGACCGAGTCCCACGCGGCGCCGACGTCCACACCGCGCACCCAGACATCGCCGAGCAGGCCGTCGAGTGCGTCGCGGCCGCCGTACACCACCAGTCGCCGCCGTGCGCGATCGAGCGCGGCCGCGAGACGCTCGTCGCTGTACGGCT
>CADEFY010000326.1 GCA_902826705.1 uncultured bacterium | reverse complement strand
TGCTGCCGAGCATCACGGTGGGCATGGCACAGGGTGCGCAGGTGGTGGCGGTGATCCGCGATCGGCTCCACGGCCACTGAACCTCCGATCCGCGGCCGGTGCGGGCCCGATCCCGCCATGCCGCATGTACGTGCGGTCTGTGGGGCTGGACCCCGCGGGCAGGCTGGAGGGGGCTCGGGTCCGCGCCGATGACCGGGGGGAGCCCGGTGGCCACCGGGCGTCCCATCCGCTGCATGGAGGCCCATGGCGCCCGCTCCTCCTCCCGAACCCGTACCGCGTGCTGTACCGCTGGCGGTGATCCGCTGCTGCGCCGTGGCGCTGGTGGCGGCGCCGTTCGCGGGGGCGGTGGCCGGCGAACCGGTGGCGCGCTGGGGGACGACCGCCGTCGCACTCGCGGCGGGACTGGTCGCCTTCGTGCTCGCCGGCAGCGAGCGCATGCATGCCGATCGCTGGTGCTCGCCGGTCGACCGGCTGATCCTGGCGGGGCTCACGCTGAGCGCCCTGCAGACCCTCGGGGCGAGCGGCTCCGATGGCTCGATGGCGTGGCTGAGACAATTGCTGGCGTGCGGCATCGCGTTCTACGCGCTGCTCGCAGTGGCACGACGCACGGCGGGTGCGAGCGACGCGATCTGGTCCGTCTTCGGCGCCACCGCGTTCGGGCTCGGGCTGCACGCGATGTGGGCCAGCACGGCGGGGCTCGAACGGCTCGCGGCATGGAGCGCAGAGACCGACGCGCTGTGGGTGAGCCAGTTCGGCCTCGGCAAGACCGTGCTCATCGCCACGCTGATCGCGGCCGGGCGTGCGCGCGAGCCCGGCGCCTCGCCGGCGTGGCGCGTGGCGGCGCTGGTCGGCGGCATCGGCACGCTGCTGCACGCGGCGGTGGGAGGATTGGGGCTGGGCGCGGCGCCGCTCGCGCTGCTCGAGCAGCCGCTCTACTTCAGCGTCACCGTGGCCGCGCTGCTGCTGCTGGCCTCGATGGCCAAGCGTGCATGGACGATGCGGCGCGAGCACGCGCGGCAGGCCTGGCGATGGCGGGGGCTCGCGCTCGGATTCGTCGGCGTGGCGGCCCTGGCCGCGTTCGGCGGCACGACGGGCGGCGAGGGCCTGCGCATGATCGTGACGCTGGCGGCCGTGGTCACGCTGGTCGCGGCCGAGGAGCCGGCCGAGGCGGAGGTGGCTCCGCTCCGGCCGGCCGAACCGCCCGGCGATCCGATCGAGGCGAAGCGCGCCGCGTGAGGGGCGCTTCGTCTTCATCGGTCAGGGCCGCTTCACCGGCAGCACCGACTTGTCGTCCAGCCCGAGCACGTTGAGCAGGTCGGAGTTGGCGGGCACCACGAACTTGGTCTGGGTGGCCAGCACGTCGCGCAGCACATCGAGCCGCTTGCTGACCTCGGCGCGCTGCTGGAAGTGCTTCTCGGCCGAGTTGGCGACCAGCTCGATCGCCTGCGCCTCGGCCTGCGCGCGCAGCACCTTGGCCTGGGCATCGCCCTCGGCACGCAGGATCTCGGACTGGCGCACGCCCTCGGCCTGCAGGATCTGCGCCTGCTTGAAGCCCTCGGCCTCGAGGATGGCCGCGCGCTTGTCCCGCTCGGCCTTCATCTGGCGCGACATGGCCTCGGTGATGTCGGCCGGCGGGTCGATCTTCTGCACCTCGACGCGGGTGATGCGCACTCCCCACGCGTTGGTGGCCTCGTCGAGCACCATGCGCAGGTTGGAGTTGATCGTGTCGCGCGCGGTGAGCGTCTCATCGAGCGACTTGTCACCGATCAGATTGCGCAGGTTGGTCTGCGCCAGCGTCGTGGCCGCGTACGCGAAGTTCTGCACCTCGAACGTGGCCTTCACGGGGTCGCTGATGCGGTAGTAGATGACCGCATCGACCGTGACCGACACGTTGTCCTTGGTGATCACCTTCTGGGGCTCGACATTGATCACGCGCTCGCGCATGTCGACCTTGATCATGTCCTCGATCACCGGCACGAGGAACGTGAGGCCCGAATCGACCGTGTTGCGATAGCGGCCGAGCCGCATGACCAGGCCCTTCTCATACTGCGAGACGATGCGGGCCGAGCGCGCCAGCGAGACGATGGCGATGAACAGCAGCAGCAGCATGACGACGGAGAAGATGCCTTCCACAGTTCACCTCACCTGGAGCGTGACGCCGTCGACTCCGGCCACCGAGACGATGGCGCCGGGTTCGAAAGCGGACTGGGCGCCGGGCGCGGGCAGGGCCCGCCACACCTCGTCGCCGACCTTGACCATGCCTGCCTCGTGCTCGGCGATGCGGGTCTGGACCACGGCCTGGCGTCCGACCACCGCATCCATGTTGCTGCTCGTCTTCATGGACGGCCGGAGCCGGTTGCGCAGGTACCGCCGCCCGGCGGCGATGTAAGCCACGCAGAGCGTGCTGGCCGTGAGCAGCCCGACGACCGGGTTGCCCACCAGCAGGCCCACGGCACCGCCCGCGACGAATGTCGAACCCACTAGCACGAGGTCGAAGCCGGCGAAGCCGCCCAGCATCACCTCGAGCAGGATCATCACCGCGCCGAGGATCACCAGCGCCCAACCCCAGTCGAAAGCCATGTCCGCCTCCTGCCGCGGGGGAGATGCCGCAGCGAGTGGACTGTATCAGTCGTGGCTGCAGGCACAACCGGGCCCCTCAAGCGCGCACGCGGGCCGCCGAGACTGACCAGGGAACCCGTGGCATCGGACGCAGCGAGTCCAGCCGCGCACGCATCTCCCTGGAGGCCCGCGATGCACATCGAAGACCGCCACGAGGGCCCGGTGCTCATCGTCAAGCCGATGGAGCCGGCGCTCGACGCCTATGCCGCCAACAGCTTCCGCGATCACGTCGCGAGCTGCATCCAGGGTGGGGACCGCCGCATCGTCCTCGACCTCTCACAGGTGCAGTTCCTGGACAGCACCGGGCTCGGCGCCATCGTGTCGAGCTACAAGCGGCTCGAGGGCGACGGCACGGTGGTGATCTGCCACGCGGGCGAGATGGTGATGGATGTCTTCCGCCTCACGCGCATGGACCGCGTGTTCCCGATCGTGCGCAGCGAGCAGGAGGCGGTGAACCAGGCCGGCCGGTTCGAGCGGCGCGAAGCCGCATAGCACACCGCTCGCCGGTCCAGGACGCCCGCGTTCCCATCCAGGGAGCGCGGGCGTCCGCGCGTCGCAGCGAGTCCCCCGGCATACGGGAGGACACGTCGGACGGATACCAAAGGAGCATGACGCCGCCGCACATGCCTCTCGTACGGTGATCCCGTGGTCGTAGCGCAGTGCGCGACACGGATCGACACGGACCGGAGGACGGGATGAGCGTGCGGATGGAGTCGTTCAAGTACGACGACGCGGTCGTACGGAGCTTCATGGTCGCCACGTTCGTGTGGGGCCTGGTGGGGATGCTCGTGGGGCTGCTGATCGCC
>CADEFY010000325.1 GCA_902826705.1 uncultured bacterium | reverse complement strand
AGGGCCCGTTGCCGCAGACGCGGTTCGTGCTCAAGAAGGCGCTCGAGCTGGGCCTGCCTCCGATCGTGGTCGTCAACAAGATCGACCGCAAGGACGCGCGTCCCAAGGAAGTGCTCGACGAGGTGTACGATCTGTTCATCGACCTCGACGCCAACGAGCGGCAGCTCGACTTCCCGGTGCTCTACACCATCGCGCGCGACGGCATCTGCCGGCTGACGCCCGACGGCGAGGACTTCGATCTCAAGCCGCTCTTCGATGCGGTGCTCGACAGCATCCCGGCGCCCAAGCACGACCCCACGTCGCCGCTGCAGATGCTGATCCTCAATCTCGACTACTCCGACTACGTGGGGCGTCTGGCGATCGGACGCATCGTCAATGGCACGTTGCGTACGCGCCAGGACGTCATGCTCGTGCGCCGCGACGGAACCCAGGTGCGCTCGCGCGTGACCAACCTGTACGTGTTCGAGGGACTCGACCGCGTCGAGGTGCAGGAGGCCGGCCCGGGCGACATCGTGGCGCTGGCGGGCTTCGAGGAAGTGCACATCGGCGAGACCGTGACCGACCCCGAGGACCCGCGGCCGTTGCCCAGCGTGACCGTGGACGAACCCACCGTGAACATGGTGTTCAGCGTCAACAACTCGCCCTTCGCCGGCCAGGAGGGCAAGTACGTCACGTCGCGCAACCTGCGCGAGCGGCTCGACAAGGAGCTGCTCACCAACGTCAGCATCCGCGTCACGCCGGGCGACACGCCCGACGCGTTCGAGGTCGCCGGCCGCGGCGAGCTGCAGATGGCGATCCTCATCGAGATGATGCGGCGCGAGGGCTTCGAGCTGGCCGTGAGCAAGCCCGAGGTGATCACGCGCACGATCGACGGCGTGAAGCACGAGCCGATGGAGCGGCTGGTGATCGACTGCCCCGAGGAGTTCGTCGGGGTGGTGACCCAGAAGATCGGCGGCCGCAAGGGCCGCATGACCAACATGGTCAATCATGGCACGGGCCGCGTGCGGCTCGAGTTCCGCATCCCGTCGCGAGGGCTGATCGGCTTCCGCAGCCAGTTCCTCACGGACACGCGCGGCACCGGCCTGCTCAACCACCTGTTCGACGGCTACGAACCGTGGCAGGGCGACATCCCGCACCGCATGACCGGCGCGCTGGTCGCTGACCGCGCGGGCAAGGTCACGGGCTATGCCATCGAGCACGTGCAGGACCGCGGCGAGATCTTCGTGGAGCCGGGGGAGCGCGTCTACGAGGGCATGATCGTGGGCGAGAACGCGCGCGAGCAGGACATGGACGTCAACATCATCAAGGAGAAGAAGCTCACCAACATGCGCTCGCAGGGCGAGGACGGCATCCGGCTGGTGCCCGTGCATCGCATGTCGCTCGAGCAGGCGCTCGAGTGGGTGCGCGAGGACGAGCTGCTCGAGGTCACGCCGACGGGCCTGCGCATGCGCAAGCGCGTCCTGCAGGCCAACCTGCGGCCGCGCTACTGGCAGAAGCAGGGCGGCTGAGCTCCGGCCTGGCGCCGGACCGGGGATGCGGCTCAAGTCGCTGCGCTTCCGGCCGATGACGCCAGGAGGCCCGGCACCGTCCGGGCCCGCCCGGCCATGGCCACCTTCTCCTCGCATCCCGAGCCGCTGTCCGCCGTCCGCGCCACACCGCCGAGCGGTGAGGGCACGGACTCGCCGCGAGCGGCCCACGAGCTGCTCGCGCACGGCGCCCCGTCGCGCCATGAGAGCCGCCGCATCCTCGTCGGCGCCTCGCTGCTGCTCGTGGCGGGCGTGGCGGCCCTCAACCTGGGGCTCTACCACGAGTTCAAGACCCAGGTGGAGCAGCGCGGTTGGGAGCGGCTGGAGGACGCGGCCGACCTGGCGCGTGACGAGATCTCCCGCTTCACGGCCGGCACGCGGCGCACGAGCCAGAGTCTGGCGCGCGATCCCGCCATGCGGCACGCGCTGCTCAGTGCGCTCCACGGCGGCCACGACCGCGTCGAGACGAGTGCGTGGGAGGTGCTCACCGACAAGTCGGACCACTTCGGTTTCGAGAGCGTGGAGCTCGCCACGCCCGCCGGCACCGTGGTCACCTCGCATCGCGAGTGCGCCTGCCTGACGCCGCGCGAGCGCGCGCAGCTCGTGGCGCGTGCATCGATCCTGGGCGAACCCGTCCTCGCCGACCCCGGTGTGGGCGAACTCGTCGTGGCGGTCCCGCTGGGAACGGATGCCGACGGGCACTCGGGCGTGCTGCTCGTGCACGACCACGACCCGCAGCTCGCCGACGCGCTCGGCCGCCAGTGGCGCTCCCTCGGTCGAAGCGCCGGGGCGTTCCTGGTGCGTGCCGAGGGCGATCGGGCAGTCGTGCTCACCGACTTCAGCCGTGGCACCGGGCTGCCGCGCAAGCGCCGCGTCGACCTGGCTGCCGGCGACGCGATGGCCGTGGCCATGGCCGCGACGGGCGTGGAGTCGCGGGCCGAGGTCGCCAACGCCGAGGGCCAGCCGGCCTGGGTGGTGACGCGCGCGCTGCCGGAGCTCGGCTGGGGGCTGGTCGCCCAGGCCGACCGGGCCGAGATGCTCGCCGAGATGCGCAGCGCGCGTCAGGGGCTGCTGCTGCTCGACCTGCTGCTCGTGGCCCTGCTCGCGGGCAGCGGACTGCTGTGGTGGCGCTTCTATCGCGCCGGGCTCGCGCGACACGAGGCGCAGCTCACCGAGCGCCACGCGCAGCGCATCCAGTCCGTGTTCGACACGGCGTTCGATGCGATCGTCAGCTTCGAGCCGGGCGGCCGCGTGCACGCGGTCAACCGCTCGGCGGAGCGCCTCCTGGACCGGCCGGCCGCGGAGGTCGAGGGTCAGCCGATCACGCAGCACCTCGATTTCGGCGGCGGGGACCGGCTGCCGGCCGCAGGCAGTGTGGGCGTGGGGCACGTGCGGCGCAGTGCGGGCACGCCGATCCCCGTGGAGTTCTCGATCGGGGCGGCGGGCGAGGGCGACGAGCGTGTGGTCACCGCCATCGTCCGTGACGTGCGTGAGCGCGTCGAGGCGGAGCAGCGGTTGCGCGCGTTCGCCGAGGGTCTCGAAGTCGCCAATCGCGTTGTTTTTCGAGGGCTTTACGCGAAAGTTGCCCCGAAACAGAACACACTTTGAAGATTTTGGATATGTATTTATCCATAAAATCGGCCCTAAGCAGCGTTTGCTTGAGGGTCGGAACTCATGCTAGAGAGGGCGCTCATTCACACCGGGGGAGGATCTCGTGAGTCAATTCATCAAGAAATTCAGTTTTCTAGCTTTATGCGTAGGCATCGTAGCGGGATCTGCGGTCGGCGGCGTTTTCGGCTGCGGCAGCACGGTGGCCGGGGGCACGGTCAACCCTCACTTCGAAGACATCGCCCCCTCGCCCACCACGCCCACCATCGCCATCGATCCGAACGACGCCGATCCAC
>CADEFY010000324.1 GCA_902826705.1 uncultured bacterium | reverse complement strand
ACCTGGTCGACCTGGGTCCCGGTGCGGGCCGGCTCGGCGGTGCGCTGCTCTACGCCGGTCCGGCCGCGGGGATCGTGGAGCAGCGCGGCTCGGTCACCGGGGATTTCCTCGCCGGCCGACGGGACATCACGCGCGAACGCGTCACCGACCCTCCACGCACGTTCCTCACGATCGAGGGCGCCACGCACCACAACCTGCACGACGTCACCGTGCGGCTGCCGCTCGCGCGCATGAGTGCCGTGACCGGCGTGTCGGGTTCTGGCAAGTCGAGCCTGATCGACGAGGTGCTGGTGCGTGCGGCGGTACGGCACTTCGAGGGCACCGAGGAGGAGGCGGTGGGCGCGCATCGCGCGATCCGCGGGCTCGAGTCGTTGACGCGCGTGGTGCTCGTGGACCAGTCGCCCATCGGCCGCACGCCGCGCAGTTGCCCGGTGACCTTCATGGGCGCGTACGCCGCGCTGCGCGAGGCGTACGCGCGCCAGCCCGCGGCACTCGCTCGCGGACTGAAGGACGGGGCGTTCTCGTTCAACACGGCCGGTGGGCGCTGCGAGCACTGCGAGGGTGCGGGCTGGGTGCAGGTCGAGATGTACTTCCTCGCCGACCTCACGGTGCCCTGTGAAGTGTGCCAGGGCGCACGTTTCAAGCCCGATGTGCTCGCCGTGCGCTACCGCGGCAAGGACATCCGCGAGGCGCTGCTGATGACGGTCGACGAGGCATTCGAGCACTTCGCGGCTGAGCCGAAGTTCACCCGCGCACTGCACGTGCTGCGGCGCGTGGGGCTCGGGTACCTGCAGCTCGGCCAGCCTGCCAATCAGCTCTCGGGCGGCGAGGCGCAGCGGCTCAAGGTCGCGCGCGAGCTGTCGCAGAAAGGCGGCGGCGCCACGCTGCACGTGCTCGATGAGCCCACGGTGGGCCTTCACTGGGCAGACGTGCAGCGGCTGCTCGAGGTGCTCGATGATCTCGTGCGGCGCGGCGACACCGTGGTGCTCGTGGAGCACGGCCTCGATGTGATCCGCAACTGCGACTGGGTGGTGGACCTTGGACCCGAGGGCGGCGAGGGCGGCGGCCGGCTGATGGCCGAGGGACCGCCGGAGGTCATCGCGGCCTGCGAGGGTTCGCACACCGGCCGCTGGCTGCGCGAGTCGCTCGCCGCGACACCCGCGCGGTAGGCTGGCCCGCATGCCCCTCACTGTCCGAGTACTTGTACCGGCCGATGCCGACGCGTACCGCGAACTGCGGCTGCGCAGCCTGCGCGAGGAACCGACGTCGTTCGCCGCGAGCTGGGAGGAGGAGCGCGAGCTGCCGCACCAGGCGTTCCTCGACCGGCTCGCACCGCAGGACGACCGCCGCAGCTTCGGCGCCTTCGACGGCGACACGCTCGTCGGCATGGTGGTCCTGCTGCGTGAGCCCAAGCCCAAGCTGCGGCACAAGGGCCTGATCGTGAGCGTCTACGTGGCGCCCGAGGCCAGACGGCTCGGAGTGGCGCGGCGGCTGCTCGAGGCGGCGCTCGCACACGCGGCCGGATCGATGGGCTTGCAGCAGGTGAATCTCGCGGTCAACGCCGCGAACCATGCGGCTCTCGCCCTGTACGAAGCCGCGGGGTTCGTGGCGTTCGGTACCGAGACGGCGTGCCTCGTGGTGGACGGCGTGCCGCAGGACGAGACACACATGGCGCTCCGCTTCCCGCGAGACGGCCGAAGCTAACGGCCGCCGAGCGCCTCGGGGATCGCCCGGTCTGCGGCGGTGACACCGACCTCGTTAGCGCCGAGCACCGTGTCCTCCACGACCACGCCGCGCAGCAGCGCGAGCGGCACCATCTCGAAGCTCACACTGCGCGGGCGCACGCCCGCGGGTGGCGCATCCCACAGCTCAGCGGCGGGCTGCTCGGCGATCGCCAGTGCGCGCGTGGACGCGGGCAGGAACCGCCGTCGTGTCGCCAGCGCCCAGCACGGCACACCATGTTCGCGCGCCGCGAGCGCGGCCGCGTAGGCGCCGACCTTGGCGAGCACGCCGAGCTCGGTGACCGCGTCTGCGCCGAACCACACGGCCTGCGCCGGCTGCATGAGCATGGGCAGCGCGGCGTCGGCCACCAGCCACGACTCGACGCCCTCGGCGGCGAGCGCGGTCGCAAGGTCGCGCCCCTCGAGTCGCGGGCGGCTCTCGGCGATCAGCACGCGCGGCGAGCGCCTGGCGCGTGCGAGCACGACGATCGCCTGACGAACCAGCTCCGAGTCTGCGAGCGTGGCGATCCACGGCCCGTCCCCCGAGACGAGCTGCGCCGCGGTCTGCGCGGTGGACGCATCGGCCTGCCTGAGGTCGGTGCGCTCGGCGCGCACGCTCGCTGCCAGCTCGCGATGCACCTGCGCCGGGGCGTCGCCTCGCGACAGCGCCGACTCGGCCACCGACAGCGCGCGTGCGGCGAGCTGGTGCACCACCGCGCGCGTCGGCTCGGCCGCCTGCCGCTCGCGCAGCCATTCGAGCAGCGCGTGGCACAGCGCGGGCGTGGTGGCGGAGCGATCGGTACCGGCCCACTGCTCGAGCGCGTCGAGGAACGCGTCCGCCGCGGCCGTGCTGCCGGTGCCGCGCGCCACGGGGCGGTCGCTCACGCTACTTCTGGAGCAGCTGCTGCAGCCACACGATGGTGGTCTGCCGGCCCAGGGAGCCGAACGCCTCGGTGAGCGGGATCTCCTTGGGGCAGGCCTCGACGCAGTTCTGCGCATTGCCGCAGTCGGTGAGTCCGCCGCGTCCCATGATCGTCTCGAGCCGCTCCTTGGCATTCAGCTGCCCCGTCGGGTGCGCGTTGAAGAGCCGCACCTGCGCGAGCGGCGCCGGGCCGATGAAGTCGCTGTGCGAGTTGTACTGCGGGCACACCTCCATGCAGCAACCACAGGTCATGCAGCGCGAGAAGGCGTACGTGACCTCCTGCTGCTCGGCGGACTGCCGCGGCCCCGGCCCCAGATCGTACGTGCCATCGATCGGCACCCAGGCCTTGACGCGCTTGAGCGCATCGAACATCGGGCTACGGTCCACCTGCAGGTCGCGAACGACCGGGAACTTGGTCAGGGGGGCCAGCGTGATCACGTCGTCCACGATCGGGTCGATCAGCGCGGTGCACGACTGCCGCGGGCGGCCATTGACGAGCATCGTGCAGGACCCGCACACCTCCTCGAGGCATGAGGACTCCCAGTGCACAGGGGTCGTGCGCTCCCCGCGCTTGTTGGTCGGATGCTTGCGGATCTCCATCAGGCACGAGATCACGTTCATGTTGGGCTGGTACGGCAGCGAGAACTCCTCCCAGCGTGGGGACGCGGTGGGGGAGTCCTGACGCAGGACGCGCAGCTCGATGGTCGATCGGGCCATGGCGGGCCTCCTAGTCGTACTTGCGTTCGACGGGCGCGCAGAGCGACACGTCGACCGGGTCGTAGCGGAATCGCGGGCCG
>CADEFY010000323.1 GCA_902826705.1 uncultured bacterium | reverse complement strand
GCGAGGACGCCGTGGTCCAGGCGCGCCGTTGGCCCGAGGAGCAGCTCGTGGCGCTCGCGGGCCTGCGCAACGCGCAGCCGCGCGATCCCAGCTTCCGCAACTGGCGCCAGAACACGCTCACCGTGCTGCAGCGCATCTGGCCCAACGAACCCGCCCACTCCGAGCAGTTCCGTCGCATCCCGTTCACCATGCCCGGCACGCGCACCAATCCGCGAGCCATGCGCGAGTGGTACTCGCGCGGCTGCACCGAGGCGGCGCGCGTGCTGCGCGTGCTGCTCGAGGAAGTCGACACGGTGGGCGTGCCCGACACCAGCGGCGCGCCTGCGGCCGCCGAGCTCGAGCACCGCGCCGAGGATGACTTCCCCACGGTCGAGCTGCCGAGCAGCGATGCGCCGCGCGCGGCGCTGCCAGACGTGGACGACGAGAACATGATCGACCTGGGCGGCCCCAAGCTGCCCGCGGGAGCCGCCACGGCGTCGACGCTCGACCGTCAGCCGGACGAGCCCTCGCCGCCCTCGCTCATGATGGCGCGCCCCGAGCTGCGCGTGAAGCCGGCGGCGGCATCGCCGCCTGCCGTGCCGCGGCCTGCAGCGGCCGCACCCGCACCGACGCCTGTGGCTCCGCCCGCGACCAATGCCAAGCGTCGCGGCGCGCCCAAGCCTGCCAAGCCGGCCAAGCGCGAGCGCGGCCGCGGCAGCTCGCGTGAGAAGCTCAAGGACATGCTGGGCCTGGCGCGCTTCGAGTCGCACGAGGGCAGCGCCGCGCCCACGTCGGCACTGCCCGCCGCGGACACGACCCCGCCCGTCACCGGCAGTGTCGAGGCCACGCCGCCCAAGCCCCGCAGCGGGCCACCGGTCGACCTGGCGGGCATGATCGCGCCCGAGTTCCGGGACGCCCCGGCGGTCGAGCCGCGCCGCGCCCGCGCCACGCCCATCGACAAGCCCGCGCCGAGCGTCGCCCCGCCGCCCGCCGAGTCGTCGGCGCCGCCCGCGGCCTCGACGCCCGAGACCGCCGCGCACGACGATGGCGAACCCGAGATCGACCCCGAGGCGTTCGCGCGTGCCACCGAGGACTTCCTGCGCACCTCGCCGGTGCTCGGTTCCACCGGCCGGCCGGTGCAGCGTGTCTCCGACGCGACCTCGTTCCTCGATCCCGACGCCGTCGCAGTGGCCACGCTCGCGCGCGAGATCGGCAAGCTCGCGGTGCCCGAGCCGCAGCGCGCCTCGCTGCGCGCGCACCTCACCGACCTGGCGCGCCGCATCGAGACCGACACGCTCGACTGGGATGCGCTCCGCGAGTCGGTCACGGTCGCCATGGAGCACCCCGAACTGGCGCGTCGGCTCATGCCGATCCTGCTGCCGTGGCTGGACCGCGCCGCCTGACACACGTTTCACACGCGCGTTCCAAGGTGCAGCGCATCGTGTGTGCTAACTTCGGCATCGACAGATCCGGAGGGCACGCATATGAACTTCGATCGCTACACCGTCAAGTCCCGTGAAGCTGTCGAGCGCGCGCAGCGCGTGGCGCGCGAGCGCGGACACCAGCAGCTCGAGCCCGAGCACCTGCTCGCTGCGCTGATCGCCGAGCCCGAGGGCACCGTGCGTGCCCTGCTCCAGAAGCTCGGTGCGCCACAGGCCGACCTGCTGCGCGGCGTGGGCGCCGCACTCGAGCGCCTGCCACGCGTCTCGGGCGCATCCGGTCTCTACGTGTCCGAGGCGCTGCGCGGCGTGTTCGATCGCGCCGAGGCGCAGGCCGAGCGGCTCAAGGACGAGTTCGTGAGTGTCGAGCACCTGCTGCTCGCCATCGCCGATCCGGCGCATGCCGGCTCGGCGCAGCGCGTGCTCACGCAGGCCGGCGTCACGGCCGAGGCGCTGCTGTCGGCCCTGCAGACGGTGCGCGGCGGTCAGCGCGTGACCGACGAGAGCCCCGAGGACAAGTACCAGGCGCTCTCCAAGTACGGCCGCGACCTCACCGCCGCCGCGCGCAGTGGCAAGCTCGACCCCGTGATCGGGCGCGACGACGAGATCCGCCGCGTCGTGCAGGTGCTGGCCCGCCGCACCAAGAACAACCCGGTGCTGATCGGCGAGCCCGGTGTGGGCAAGACGGCCATCGTCGAGGGCCTGGCACAGCGCATCGTGAACGGCGACGTGCCCGAGTCCCTCAAGGACAAGCGCGTGATCGCGCTGGATCTGGGCGCGCTGATCGCGGGCTCCAAGTTCCGCGGCGAGTTCGAGGACCGGCTGAAGGCGGTGCTCAAAGAAGTCACGAGCGCCGACAGCGGGGTGGTGCTGTTCATCGACGAGCTGCACACGCTGGTGGGCGCAGGCGGAGCCGAGGGCGCGGTGGACGCGAGCAACCTGCTCAAGCCTGCGCTGGCGCGCGGCGAACTGCACTGCGTGGGCGCCACCACGCTCGATGAGTACCGCAAGCACATCGAGAAGGACGCGGCGCTCGAGCGCCGGTTCCAGCCCGTGGTGGTGGGCGAGCCCAGCGTCGAGGACGCGATCGCGATCCTGCGCGGTCTCAAGGAACGCTACGAGGTGCACCACGGCATCCGCATCAAGGACTCGGCGCTGGTGGCCGCGGCCATGCTCTCGAGCCGCTACATCGCCGATCGCAAGCTGCCCGACAAGGCGATCGACCTGATCGACGAAGCGGCCTCGCGGCTGCGCATGGAGATCGACTCCATGCCGGTCGAGCTCGACGAGATCTCACGGCGCGTGCGCCAGCTCGAGATCGAGCGCATCGGCCTCACCAAGGAGACCGACAAGGCCACACAGGACCGCCTGGCACGGCTGGACGACGAGCTGGGCCGGCTGCGTACCGAGCGCGCGCAGTTGGACGAGCATTGGCAGCGAGAGCGCGCCGCGATCACCCGCATCCGCGAACTCAAGGCGCAGCGCGAGACGCTCAAGACCGACGAGGCGCGTGCCGAGCGCGCGGGCGACCTCGAGCGTGTGGCGCGCATCCGCAACAACGACCTGCTGCTGCTGCAGCGCGAGCTCGAGCAGCAGACCGCGCGGCTCGCGGTGTTGCAGACGCAGCAGAAGATGCTCAAAGAGGAGGTCGACGAGGAGGACGTGGCGCAGGTGGTGGCCAAGTGGACGGGAGTGCCCGTCTCCCGGCTGCTCGAGGGCGAGGTGCAGAAGCTGCTGCGCATGGAGCAGCGGCTGCACGAACGTGTCGTGGGCCAGGCCGAGGCCGTGCGTGTGGTGGCCGAGGCGGTGCGCCGTGCGCGTGCGGGCCTGCAGGACCCCAAGCGCCCGATCGGCTCGTTCCTCTTCCTGGGCCCCACCGGCGTGGGCAAGACCGAACTGGCCCGGGCGCTCGCCGAGTTCCTGTTCGACGACGAGCGCGCCATGATCCGACTGGACATGAGCGAGTACCAGGAGAAGCACACGGTGGCGCGCATGATCGGCGCGCCCCCCGGCTACGTCGGCTACGA